>NZ_CAWPRX010000108.1:0-77227 GCF_963890365.1 Tychonema sp. LEGE 07196
CTCTCCCCCTCTCCCCCTCCCCGCCACTCTCTCATCGAGCAACAGATGGCGAGATTTCAAGTATTGAGCGCTTGTTTTGTAGCATTTGCCCACGGTTCCAACGACGTAGGAAATGCCGTTGCGCCCCTAGCTGCGATCGCTTACATCCGGCGCACAGGTTCCTTTCCCTCAGACGATTTCAGCGTTCCCCTGTGGATTTTAATCGTCGGAGGCGTAGGAATCGTCATCGGTTTAGCAATTTGGGGCAAAAATGTAATTGCCACAGTCGGCGAAAAGATCATCCAACTGCAACCCAGCGGCGGATTTTGCGCCGAATTAGCCACAGCCACCACAGTCTTGCTAGCATCCCGCTTCGGGTTTCCGGTTTCCACATCCCACGCTTTAGTCGGTGCAGTTGTCGGAGTCGGACTGATCAAAGCTTGGAAAACAGTACGCTGGGAAACTTTGCTGTCAATTGGTTCGGCTTGGCTGGTGACAATTCCGATCGCAGGCGCTTTGGGTGCTAGCATTTTTAGCATCGCCCAATGGATTTTAGCCAGATGAACGCAATTCGATCGATCGCGCCCAAGGGCCGCTCAATCACTTAATTTCTGCTTCAAGCAAAGGTTTAGCTGTCTGGCCAGCACCTCAACACAGGGCTTTCTCAACATAGTAAGGTGATTGCCAGGAACTCGAATCACCTCTACTTGTGCCGCCGTTAAATCGCTCCAGCCAAGAGTCGGATCTTGATGGTTCGTGCTGAGCTTTTCCCCCGATCTAAACAGAGTAATTCGGTGCGGATAAATTTTCGGTACATAGCTGAGAGTTGCTTGACTGTTAGCCTGAAATACAGTAAACATCGAAGGAATTGCCAGCTCGCGCCAGTTGTGTTGTTGTGACTCCTGAGATAAGATGCTAACCATAACAGCCTGTTTCCAATTCCAGCCATGCCAACAATTAGCAGCCCAATTAAGCAGCTTATTTAATTTAGGAAACCTGGCAGCAATACCGCCAACTTGCACATTTTCCGCAGCAGCCACCAAGCGAAAATAATCGACCACAAAAGGCCAGATAGAGCGCGAAACAGTAGTCAGAATAAACTTGCAACCGTCCCAAAAAGAAGGTTTGTTAGCAGCAATCGGCGCTAAAGTATCCAGCACAGCCAGCAAAGCCACTTCATCACCCGCTGCGAGTAACTGTTGAGCCATCTCAAAAGCCACCAAACCTCCAAAAGACCAACCTCCTAAAAAATAAGGCCCTTTTGGTTGAACTGTACGCAAGGCTGCGATGTAGTCAGCCGCCATCTCTTCAATGCGAGTTAACGGAGAACTTTCCCCGTCAATTCCTTTAGGTTGCAGCCCGTAAAACGGTTGATTTTCTCCTAGCTGAAATGCTAGCTCGACATAAGGAAATACCACGCCAAAGATGGGATGGACGCAGAAGAACGGCGGATTTTTACCGCGAGGCTTAATTGCCACTAAAGGCGACCATTCCAGAGAATTTGTTTCTGAAGATAGCGAATCTGCTAAACCTTCTATTGTCGGATTTAAAAAAAGAGCAGACAGAGGCAACTCGCGCTCAAATTGCTGGTTAATCTCATTAATGAGGCGAATTGCGAGCAGGGAGTCTCCACCCAAATCGAAGAAGTTGTCGCCAATGCCAACAGGCTCTGTGTTAAGGATTTTTGACCAAATTTGGGCGAGGGTTGACTCGGTTGGCGTGCGAGGTGCAATGCAGCTTTTATCTGTTGAATTGCTAGTGAGATTCTCCGGCGATATTAGGCGGTTGCGATCGATTTTGCCATTGGGAGTTAGGGGCAGAAAGTCGATCGCCACAAAAGCACTGGGAATCATGTAATTGGGCAGTTGTTGTTTGAGAAAATTACGCATTTCCAAGGGATTAAGCGTCGGATTTTGATTGGGGACAACATAAGCAACTAGGCGCTTGTTGCCCGAAAAATCATCTTCAGCAACCGCCGCTGTTTCTTTAACTGCGGGATGCTGAAGCAGCAGCGCTTCAATTTCTCCCAATTCTATTCGATAACCGCGAATTTTTACCTGTTCGTCAGTGCGGCCTAAAAACTCAATATTGCCGTCGGGAAAATAGCGAGCTAAGTCACCTGTTTTGTAAATTCGTTCTCCCGCTTTTTGGCTAAACCGATTAGCAATAAATCGCTGGGCGGTTAATTCGGGGCGGTTGAGGTAGCCTCGCGCCAATCCGCTGCCGCCGATGTACAATTCACCGGGAACTCCAACGGGTACAGGCTGTAAATTTTCATCTAAAATATAGAGCTGAGTGTTAGCTATTGGGCGGCCGATTGGCGGTTTTTTGCGCTCGCAAATTTCAGCAAAACTTGACCAGACAGTCGCTTCTGTAGGGCCGTAAGCGTTAAAAAACCTGCGCCCAAAACCCCAGCGTTTCACAACATCCGGGGAACAGGATTCGCCAGCACAGATGATTGTTTGCAGTGCGGGAAGTTCGGCGTTTGGAAGGACAGCTAGCAGCGAGGGCGGCAGGGTAGCGTGGGTAATAGCATTATCCTGCAAAAATTGGATTAATGTTTGTCCGGGCAACAAAGATTCTTTCTTGGCACAGTAAAGTGTTGCTCCGGTTCCCAATGCCATGACAATCTCAAAGATTGAGGCATCAAAACTCAGAGATGCGAATTGCAAAATGCGGTGATTTGAGCTTATTTGAAAAGCTTCTATTTGAGCTAGGGCTAAGTTGTAGAGTCCGCGATGTTCGATTAAAACGCCTTTTGGTTTTCCGGTTGAACCAGATGTGTAAATGATGTAGGATAGGTTTTCTGGTATAATATTTGTAGTTAAGTTTTCTGGGCTTTTTCTGGCAATAATTTCTAAGTCTGAATCCAAACAAACTACTGTAAAGACTCCGTAATTTTCCGGCGCAGTCAAGTTTTGGGCTAAGTGCTGCTGAGTTAGCAAAATCGACACCTGAGCATCTTCTAACATGAAGTTAAGCCGCTCTTGAGGATAAGTTGGATCTAAAGGCAGGTAGGCTGCGCCTGCTTTGATAATGCCTAAGATGCCGACGATCGCATCTAAGGAACGTTCTACACAAAGCCCTATTAAAACTTCCGGTTTGGCACCCAATTGCTGCAAGTAACGTGCAAGTTGGTTGGCTTTGCTGTTGAGTTGGCGGTAGGTTAACTGCTGGTTTTCAAAGACGGCGGCGACAGCATCGGGCGCGAGCTCGACTCGCTCTTCAAATAGCTGATGGAAACACTGGTTTTGCGGATAATCTCTCTGAGTGTCATTCCAATCATTTAATAATTGCTGGTATTCTGGTGCTGTCAGCAAAGCCAAGTCGCTGAGGCGCTGTTGGGGATTGGCAACAATGGCTTTTAGCAGCGTTTGGAAATGTTCGGCCATGCGGGCAATTGTGGCGCGATCGAATAAATCTGTGCTGTAAACAATTTGCCCTTGAATGCTTCCTGCATCTTCCCACAAGTTGCACTCTAAGTCGAGCTTGGCGGTTCCGCTGTCAAAGTCTATCGCCCCCAAAGTGATTCCCGGCAATTCTAGCGCTGCTACAGGAGTGTTTTGCAGGCTGAAACTAATTTGAAATAGGGGGTTGCGGCTCAATTCGCGATCGGGGTGCAATTCCTCAACCAACTTCTCGAAGGGCAAATCTTGGTGGGCGTAGGCTGCCATTGCGACGTTTTTTACCCGATGCAATAGTTCCCGAAAAGTTGGGTTTCCCGACAAATCTGCACGCAGCACCAAACTGTTGACAAAAAAACCGATTAATGCTTCTATTTCGCTTTTGTTGCGATTGGCGATCGGCGTTCCTACTGCAATATCTACTTGTCCTGTATAGCGGTACAGCAAAGTTTGAAAAGCGGCTAGTAAAGTGATAAATAAAGTCGCGCTTTCTTGCTGGCTAAATGACTTTAGCTGCTCGCTCAAAGCAGGTGATAGTGTTATAAAATATTTAGCACCTCGGTAGGATGGAACCGCCGGCCTTTGTCTGTCTGTCGGTAGATTTAGCGCGGTAATTCCCTTTAACTGCTCGCGCCAATAATCTAACTGGGTTTCTAATACTTCGCCCTGCAAGTATTGGTGCTGCCACTCTGCAAAGTCGGCGTACTGCACGGGCAGTGCTGGTAAGTGCGATTCCCTTCGGGATAGCTTCGCTTCACGCTCGTTTTTTACAAATGCCGTGTAGAGCGTTCCTAGCTCTCGAATTAGCACTCCCATCGACCAACCATCAGCCACAATATGATGTAAATTCAGCAACAATATATGTTCGGTTTCACCCAGTTGTAACAGTGTTACTTTAAATAACGGCCCGGCGGCTAAATCGAAAGGGCATTGCGCTGCATCGGTTGCGAGTTGCAGCGCTGCGGTTTCCTGCTGAGTTGGCGAGAGATTTTGTAAGTCGATTGTGGGGAGGGGTACTGTTAAAATGGGAGCAATAATTTGTACGAGTTCCCCTTCCAAAAGCGTAAAAGTGGTGCGTAAAGTTTCGTGCCGCTGCACAATTTCGTTGAAGGTTTGCTCTAAGGCTATGAAGTTGAGGGAACCTGTTAAGCGGAGCGCTGTTGAGACATTGTAGAAAGGATTGCCCGGTGCTAATTGATTGAGGAACCAAAGCCTCTGCTGAGCAAATGATGCGGGGAAGACGAAAACTTCTGTTTCTTGCTGCATATTTATCGAAATTGCACCCGTTCAACCGCCTTAATTTTATTTACTTTCTCGATCAAAAGATGATAGCTTCCTCCGCCGACTTTCGCGAGAAATAGCCACTAAAGCCGGAGCTTTAATATCAACCTTGCTCTCTTTTAAATTCTCCACAATCTTAGATAATTCTCCGATTGTCGGCGCTTCAAAAACCCTTCGCAAAGGCAACTCTACCGCGAAAGCATCTCGCACTCTCGAAACAAGCTGAGTCGCCAGCAGCGAATGGCCTCCCAATTCAAAGAAATTGTCGCGGATACCCACTCGCTTTATCCCCAAAACTTCGGCCCAAATTTTCACTAAAACTTCCTCAACAGAAGTATGAGGCGCAACATAACTGCCAGCCCATTCTAACTTAATTGGCTCCGGTGCGGGCAAAGCGAGGCGATCGACCTTTCCGTTAGCCGTCACCGGTAGCGACTCCAGCACCACAAAAGCCGACGGAATCATATATTCAGGCAGTTTTTCTGCTAGATAAGCCTGCAACTGCGGTACTAATTTACGCGCTGCTTTAGCTTGTAAGGGATTGTTAGCATAAGAGCGCCAAGGACGCAAGTTATCGCTTCGGGTTTCTTGCCCAAAATCTCTGGTTTTGCCCCGTGCAAACACTACATCGTAGCGCCCTTGACTGTCGGAATTAGACCAACTAATATTGACATTGTACGGAACTTGCAAAGCATACCAATCCTCTGGATCGACTCCTAAATTCTCGACTTTTTCTACGGCTTTCTGCAACTGAGCTGCTGTGGTAAATTTATCGACAACTGACAGCAATTCTGCCGCCTTAACTGCGGCCGTTACCCGCGCATTAGGCACATTAGCAATTCTTAAAATATCGAGTTGATTTTCCAATAATGTTTGTTGCACCTTGGCAACAGTCAGATTCTGATTTTCATCCGACCAATCCAACCGTTTTGATCCCCCCTGCCCCCCTTGAAAAGGGGGGTTCTGAAGCTGTGTTTTGTCATAAAAGTTAGAGATACTTCTTAGCCCTCCTTCATAAGGGGGGTTGGGGGGTGCTATTTCCGGCGCAATATGCAGAATAGCATTGTACCGAAAATCAGTTAACTCGTTGTGGTAACTACCGCGAATTAATTGAATCTCTACGCCGCTAATCTGCGGAAAGCAGTGCTTTAATGCCTTAAAAAAATCTGGTTCAATAACTAACTCTGTTTCTTGAAAAATTTGCATTTGTACTCGCTGCTGCAACTGTTCGCCAGCGAGAGAAGGTTCGGCTTGATACAGTTGTACTGAAGCGTGGAAAGCTTCCAGCAACGGCAAGCTGCGGACATCTCCGATGAATATAAAGCCGCCGGGAGCAGTTGCTTTCACCGCACCTTCTAGCACCTGTACGAGATAGTCGATATTCGGGAAATATTGCACGACTGAGTTGAGAATCACCGCGTCAAAAGCTGCTGTCTCTACTCCGGCAAAGTCAGTCGCCATTTTCTGAAGCAGCGTTACATTAGCTAAGTGTTGATTTGCCAAGTGTTGCTGAATGTAGTTGAGCGAAATAGGTGAAAAGTCTGTGCCGCAATAGTGAGTGCAGCGAGGCGCGATTTGGAACAGCAACAAACCTGTGCCGCAGCCAATTTCTAACACTCGACCCGGCTGCAAAGCTAAAATTTGGGCTGCTTGATTGTTCGCCCAGTCGCGCATCTGTTCTGCTGGGATTGGCCGATCGGTATAACTGCTATTCCAGCCGACTATATTAAATGTTGGATCTGAGTCAACAGCAGGTCGATCGTAAGTTTCATTGTAGAGCATTTGCCACTGCAAAACCTGTTCTTCCTGCAATTGCATGATTTGGCTGGTTTCGCGGGCACTGCTATATTCTGGATTGAGGGCGACATAAGCTATTAAACGTTTATTTCCTTCTGCATCTTCCGAGGTTGTGGCTGTGGTTTGCTGCACGGCAGGATGTTGAGTTAATACTGTTTCGATTTCTCCTAATTCGATGCGGAAACCGCGAATTTTTACTTGTTCGTCAATGCGTCCTAAAAATTCAAGGTTGCGATCGCCTCTGTAGCGCACTAAGTCGCCGGTTTTGTAAATTCGCTCTCCTGAATTTGGTTTAAACTGAGATGTTGCACCATTATCGAGAACAGGCAAGATGCCTGTTCCACAAGAGATGAATTTGCTTGTGGAACAGGCATCTTGCCTATTCCTAAACAAGTCATTGAGAATGGTGCCTGAATTTAGTTGAAACTGAGATGTTGTACTATTATCGAGAACAGGCAAGATGCCTGTTCCACAAAGATTGAATTTTATTGTGGAACAGGCATCTTGCCTGTTCACAAACAAGTTATTGAGAAGGGTGCCTGAATTTGGTTTAAACTGAGATGTCGCACTATTATCGAGAACAGGCAAGATGCCTGTTCCACAAAGATTGAATTTTATTGTGGAACAGGCATCTTGCCTGTTCATAAATAAGTCATTGAGAAGGGTGCCTGAATTTGGTTTAAAAGGATTGGAAATAAATCGTTCTGAGGTTAAATCGGGGCGGTTGAGGTAGCCGCGAGCGAGTTGGTTTCCGCCGATGTACAATTCGCCAACAACGCCGATCGCCACCGGCTGCAAATATTTGTCTAATATGTAGATTTGAGTGTTAGCAATGGGGCGGCCAATTGTCGGGGCGATGTCTGTTTGCTCTGTTGCAGGAATGTAACCGGAAGTTGTGACGACTGTGTTTTCGGTGGGGCCGTAATTATTTACTAGCTTAAATGGATGGGATTTTAAAGGATGTTTTTGCAGTTTTTCGCCGCCTGCGAGCAAGATTCGCAAGGCTGTATTTTGAGGCCAATCTAATCGCAAAAGTTTTTCGGCTAAAGGTGTTGGTAAAAAGCTAATTGTTATTGCTTTTGATACTAACCAGTTTTGCAGTTTTTCAGGATCTCGCCTGATTTCGTCTTCGGGAAAGTAGATGCTAGCTCCGGCGGCGAGATAAGGCCAAATTTCCCACCCGCAAGCATCAAAGCCGATCGCAGCAATTTGCGTAGCCCGATCGCCCGCTGACACCTCAAACTCTCTTTGATGCCAAAAAACGAGATTTAACAGGCTCCCGTGCTCAATTTCCACTCCTTTCGGCTTTCCGGTGGAGCCGGAGGTGTAAATCGCGTAAACCAGATTTTCGGCTGTGGCGGCGCTGGTTGGATTGTCGGCGATTTCTTGGGAAATCATCTCCGAGTCTGTGTCTAAACAAACTATCTGTAAATTGGGCGAGCGCAAATTCTCTACCCATTGCTGCTGAGTTAACACAACAGATAATTGAGCATCTTTTAGCATAAAGCTCGATCGCCCGACGGGATAGCTGGGATCTAAAATGAGGTAAGCTCCTCCCGCTTTCAGGATACCCAACATCCCGACAATCAGATCGAGCGATCGCTCTACGCACAGCCCGACTAAAACTTCCGCCCCCACCCCGATTTTTTGCAGATAATGTGCTAGTTGGTTGCTGCGGAGATTTAGCTGCTGGTATGTGACTCGCTCATCTCCAAATACCAGCGCCACCGCATCCGGTGTCCGATCTGCCTGCATTTCAAATAGCTGATGGATGCACAAATCTTGCGGATAATCTGCCTGAGTATTGTTGCATTCAACTAACAAATGATAACGCTCTTGGGCGCTCAAATATTGCAAGTTTGCAATTCGCTGTTCGGGATTTTTCACAATGCTTTCTAACAGCGTTTGAAAATGTCCTAACATTCGGGCGATCGTAGCTTCATCAAATAAATCGGCGCTGTAAATAACCATGCCGCTGATGCCCTCGGAGCTATCAACCCACAGCTTATTGCTGGGCGATTGGTTGCTTTCCGAGCTGTTGGGCGATCGCTCCCACAAATGAAACTCCAAATCAAACCTGGCTGTACCGACATCTAACTGCTGCGGGCTGAGGGTTAATTCGGGCAATTCTAACCGATTCGCGGGCGCGTTTTGCAGCGCAAAGGCCACCTGAAATAAGGGATTTTGGTTCAACGCGCGATCGGGGTGCAGTTCTTCTACTAACTTCTCAAACGGCAAATCTTGGTGAGCGTAAGCTCCCAATGCTACCTCTTTGACTCGGTTTAAAAGTTCCCGAAAAGTGGGATTTCCCGACAAATCTGTACGCAGCACCAAACTGTTGACAAAAAAACCGATTAATGCTTCAATCTCACTGCGGTTGCGATTGGCGATCGGCGAACCTACAACAATATCTTCTTGCTGCGCGTAATGGTAAAGCAACGTTTTAAAAGCTGCCAGCATGGTCATAAACAGCGTCACTCCTTCGCGCTGGCTCAACGTTTCTAAAGCCTCGCTCAGTTGTTTTGGCAGTTGCAAAAATTGCCTTTTGCCTCGGTAACTTTGAATTGCTGGCCTGGGTCTATCCGCAGGCAAATTTAGCATAGAAAGGCCGTTTAACTGCTGTCTCCAGTAAGCAAGCTGCGTTTCTAAAACTTCCCCTTGCAGCCATTCGCGCTGCCATTTGGCAAAATCAGCATACTGGATCGACAAAGCAGGTAAAGGCGAAGGTTTTTCGCAAGCAAATGCCGTGTAAAGCGCGCCTAATTCCTGAATTAGCACTCCGATAGACCAACCGTCGGAGACAATGTGGTGCATATTCAGCATCAGCAAATATTCGGCATCATCTAACTGCAACAATGTGACTCGGAGCAACAAGTCATTGGATAAATTAAAAGAACTTTGAGCTTCCTGGGCGGTGAGTCTGTTTGCTTCAGTTTGTCGAGATTCCTTTGGCAAGTTTCGCAAGTCCACTACATTAATCGGGAGGTGGAAAGCAGCAGCTATTCTCTGAACCGGTTGGCCCGAAACTACTGCTAAACTCGTGCGTAAAGCTTCGTGGCGGCGCACAATTTCATTGAAGGTTTGTTGCAGCGCCGTCAAATTGAGCGAACCTGTCAAACGCAATGCTGCGGGAACATTATAAAAAGGATTGTTCGGTACTAATTGGTCTAGAAACCACAAGCGCTGCTGTGCAAAGGAAAGCGGTAGATTTCCGTCCCGCCCCACAGGAACAATCGGTGCAAAAGTGAAACTCGAATTCCGATTAGCTGCTTGTAAAAATAAAATTATTTCGGCTTTTTTCTGAGATATTTCGGCGCGCAGTTCCGGTGTAATAATTCCTTCGGGAGCATTGCAGCGCAGGAGCTCGCCCTCAACAAAAACATTAATATCTAGACTGCGAAGGTAAGATAAAAACTCAACTAACTCTACCGTGACAGAATCTCTGGCATTTGGCGATGAACTCGATATTTTTGGATCGGTCATTTTGAGTCATCCTGTCATTACTTGGGCAAATCAATAAAATAAATTCTACCAGCGCACAAATTAAGAGCTTAACTTACCGCTTGCCGACTGTGGCCTAACCTGAGTATGATTCTGTTTGAATCCGCCACCAAAATCCTACCCAAGGTTTCAGCTTATGCCGTTCATGCCCTTCAATTTCCTGTTCCTATGGCTGGTGGGACTGCTGTCCGTCGGGGTACTTGGCGGAGGTATATACATTGTCTACGAATGGTACATCGGCGCACTTGTAGGGATTTCCTACTTAGTCAGCGGAGTGTTGATGGTTCTTTGGTCTGTTGGCGGCCGCTTTATCAGTTTGCCGCTGTTCCGCCGCCCCGGTACTGACGAACCGAAGCCGATGCGGACGGGTACGGTGCAGCGGGTAGAGAGGCCTGATGGCACTATTTTACAAGTAGAATTCTACGGTCCAGAGGACGGACAGCCGATTATCCTCTCGCACGGTTGGGGGCCGAACAGTATGGTTTGGTATTACGCGAAACGGCAACTGAGCGATCGCTTCCGAGTGATTGTTTGGGATCTTCCAGGGCTGGGAAAATCCACTCGACCAAAAAACAGCGACTACTCCCTAGAAAAATTTGCCCGCGATCTAGAAGCCGTCATTGCCATAGCAGGAAATAAACCTGTTATCCTACTCGGACACAGCATTGGCGGCATGATTTCTCTCACCTTCTGTCGGCTTTTCCCAGAACTTCTCGGTAGTCGAGTAGCTGGTTTAATTCTGGTAGATACGACTTATACTAATCCCGTCAAAACAGCTATTTTTAGCGGTTTATTACGCGCTTTGCAGAAGCCGATGCTCCAACCTATGCTCTATCTCACCATAGCTTTTGAACCCATTATGTGGGGAATGACTTGGCTGAGCTATCTCAATGGTTCACTGCACATCAGTGTAGAATTATCGGGATTTAAAGGCACTGAAACGCGCGGTCAATTAGAGTTCTCCGCTTTCTTATCAGCCTTGGGTTCTCCCGGCGTTCTCGCTCGCGGCACACTGGGAATGTTCAAATATGATGAAACAAAAACTTTGCGATCGATTGACATTCCAGTGTTGGTGATCTGCGGCGATTCAGATATAGCCACTACGCCCCCAGCTAGCCTGCGGATGAAAGCAGAATTACCTCAAGCAGAGCTACTTACTATACAGAAAGGAGGACACATGGCATTAATGGAACACAACCAAGAGTTTGCCCAAGCTGTCAGGGCATTCTGCACTGAAATTTCGTGACTAAAAATGTGAGTTAAAATCCAATACGGTTCAGTTAAGGAAAATTGTAGCGAAAATGTTGGGCGGAGTGAAACGGAGGGTTTGTTCCCTCGCGGCCCAACCTACGCACTGATTCGGTCTAGTTCCTAGAGCTCGAAAGTCACCCTCCCACCTTTAACTGAAAATGCGCTTGAGGGCAGGAATACGAGCCAACACGAAATAATCCAACAGCAGAACGGTGACGAGTGAAAGTCCTACAAGCGGGAAGGCAATCCCTAAAACAGCAACGATGGCGAGTGGCACTTTCCATCCCTGAACATGGGTGGGCATTGCAGGCGCACCGAGCCAACCCGTCCCTTTCGGACGACGCTGCCACCACATCACCGTACCACTGACTGAAAGCACAATCAAAATTAAGGCTGCAAACAACATCAGCAGTTGATTGCTCAATCCAAAATATTTGCCCATGTGAATGGAAATTCCCATTTCTACGGCTTTGGGTATTAACCCGTAATCCTTCCACCGCACATCTGCTAACACTTTGCCACTGTATCGATCGATGTGCAGAGTGACTTCTTGCGCCGGATTATTGGGAAATGCCGAAACCGTGTACACACCCGTTTGGGATTCTGGAAAACTAACACTAAATCCAGGGGGTGCGCCTTTTACTTGGGCTAAAGTTACAACAGAATCTAGATTTACGGACGTACCAGCAGGAGTTCCCCTGATAATTTCGTTGTGTCCTGAATGATGCTCCTCTCTAGGCTTACTAGATTTGGGAATTGGTAATTGCTCTACTGCCCAAGGCACAATTAGATTGCCCTGTTGATTGAGTGAGCCTGTGAGTGTTGTCGATTGAGGCACGTTATCCCACATTTGTGCAGGATAGTGACTCGACAAACGAGCGAAGGTATCTCCCCAAAAACCTGTCCAGGGTAGTCCACTAATGATGAGAAAGCCAATTAGCAATACGCCATAAAATCCCGAAACGGCGTGTAAGTCCCGCCAAAATACCCGCTTATTCTGGCTCCACACACGCGGAATTAATGTTCCTAAAAAAGTTACTTTGCCGCGAGGCAACCATAAATATAATCCGGTAATTAGCAAAATCAGTCCCCAACAGGAAGCAAGCTCTACTAAATAATCTCCCAATTTTCCGATCATCAGTTCGCCGTGAATCTTGCGTGCGATCGCTTGGAGATTATTATTTTCATCGCGATCGCCTAAAATCTTAGCCGTATAAGGATTCACGAAAACGGCTAGTGTTCTTTCATCTTTAGTCGCGATCGTCACTTCAGCACTACGATTAGACGCAACGCTCGGCGTAAATTTTGTTACTTTGGCATCAGGATAAGTTCGTTGAACAACTGCCACCTGTTGAGTATAAGACATCACCACATCCGCAGGCTGCACAAACATATTCTGGTGATACATCGCAGCATCTAATTGCGGTTTAAACAGGTAAATGATGCCTGTGATTGACAAAATCAGCATGAAAGGAATAACAAACAAGCCTGCATAGAAATGCCATCGCCAAACGGTGCGATAAAAACGATTACTGGGAGGTTCAGCAACCAGTGAAGGGTTAAAAACGCTGTTCAATTTACTCATTGTTGTTTGCCAAAATATCGACAAAAAACCATTGTGCTACACAAGTATGAACAATGTCAAAAGACAGGCTGTCAAACAGAGACGCTCCCCACTTTTGGACGGTCAATCGATTTTAGATTTTAGATTTTAGATTTTAGATTTTAGATTGACCCCACGGATAAATGCGGGGGCTTGAGGATTTTAGATTTTAGATTTTGGATTGATTCCACGGATAAATCCGGGGGCTTGTACCATCAAGAAATTCTTGGTCATTCCACAAAATAATCAAAATCATCCCGCAATTATGTAAGCCCTTAAAATTCCACATCTTCTCGCTCTTTTTCGTCGGTTCTGGGAGCATCCAAACCTTTCGCGGCCCAGCGCATTGTTTCAATATATTTTGCCAGACTCGCCACAGTCGGAGCCTCAAACAAATTGCTGACCGGTAGCTCAACTTGCAAAGCGTCTCGGATGCGAGAAATTAACTGAGTTGCTAGCAGGGAATGCCCGCCTAGTTCAAAGAAATTATCGTAGATACTAACCTGCTGCTTTCCCAAAACTTTAGCCCAAATTTTCCCTAGCATTTCTTCGAGATCAGTGCGAGGCGCTACATAGTTTTCTGTTAGATCCTCGTTGTCTGTATCTATATTAGGCAAAGCGCGACGATCGACTTTGCCATTAGGCGTCAGCGGTAGGGACTCCAACACTGCATAAGTTGCAGGAACCATATATCCCGGTAACTTTTGTTTCAAAAATTGGCGCAATTCACTTGACTTTAGATTGTCAATTTCTGCTTTTTCATTAATGTCATCAGTCACAACATAAGCTACCAAATGTTTATCGTCGGGGATGTCTTCCCTGACAATTACTGCTGCTTCGCGCACTTGTCGATGCTGGCACAAAGCCGCTTCAATTTCTCCCAATTCGATGCGGTAGCCGCGAATTTTTACTTGGTCATCAATGCGGCCTAAAAACTCGATATTGCCGTCAGTTAAATAGCGACCTAAATCACCTGTGTTATAAAGGCTAGAACCAGATTTATTGCTAAAAGGATGAGGAATGAATGCAGCAGCGGTTAAATCTGGGCGGTTGAGGTAGCCTCGCGCGAGTCCGTCGCCGCCGAGGTATAATTGACCTGCAACGCCGATCGCCACCGGCTGCAAATCCGCATCTAGGAGATAAATTTGCGTGTTGGCGATCGGACGGCCGATGGGGATCGATGTTGCGGTTTCGGGTACGTCTTGCACGCAGTAATAAGCGGAAAATGTGGTATTTTCGGTAGGGCCGTAAACGTGAATTAATTGAGTGGTTGGATTTTGTTTGAGAACTTTTTTCCCCCATCTAATATCTGCTGTTTCTCCGCCAAACAGCAAGCAGCGCAGCGAATTAAAAGCTTGCGGTAAAATTCGGGCAATCTGTTGAAATAAGGCGGTTGTTAAAAACAAAATTGTGATTTGTTGTTGGCGCAGTTCTAAGGCTAAATCGTGAGGCGAAAGGGTAATATTGGTGCTAATTCCTACGAGTTGAGCGCCGTTAAGCAAGGCTCCCCAAATCTCGAATGTGGCTGCATCGAATGAAGCGTTTGATGCTTGGGCAATTTTATCGCCCGGTTCTATTTTTATATAATTGGTGTTGAGTACCAGCCGATTTACTGCTTTGTGGGTGACAGCAACTCCCTTGGGTTTTCCGGTGGAGCCAGATGTGTAAATGACGTAAGCTAGGTTATCTGCTGTTACTTTGTTGGTGAGATTTTCTGTACTTTCTTTGGCGATTTGTTCGGAATCGCGATCGCACTTAATCACCGAGTTGGAGAAGTCTCGGAAATTCTCGATCAATTTATCTTGAATTAGCAAGACTTTAACTCCAGCATCTTCCAGCATCAAGTTTAGCCGATCGCGCGGATAGCTCGGATCTAACGGTAAATAAGCGCCTCCAGCCTTCAGTACAGCCAACATCCCGACAATTAGGTCGATCGATCTTTCGGCGCAAAGCCCCACCAAAACCTCCGCCCCCACGCCCTGTTTTTGTAAATAGCCCGCCAGTTGGTTGGCTTTGCTGTTGAGTTCTCTGTAAGTCAAATGCTGGCCCTCGAAAGTGACGGCGACAGCCTCCGGGTGCTGCTGGGCCCGCTCCTCAAATAACTGATGAATGCACTTATTTTGAGGATAATCCGTGCGAGTATCGTTCCATTCTATTAATAATTGATTCACTTCATGCTCGCTCAATAAAGGTAAGTTAGCAATTCCTTGTTCGGGATTGGCGACAATGCTTTCCAGCAGCGTTTTAAAATGCCTCAGCATTCGGGCGATCGTAACTTCATCAAATAAATCCGTATTGTACACAGCTACGCCTCTGAGCCCTTCCGAATCTTTCCACTTTTCGCCGTACCTGCTCCTAAACTTATCCTCAGCTTCCCACAAATGCAGCTCTAAATCAAAGCGCGTTGTTTGAGTCTCCAAATGGAAAGAACTCAACTTTAATCCTGGCAATTCTAGCTCGTCTACAGGCGCATTTTGCAGCCCGAATACCACTTGAAACAGCGGGTGGCGATTGAGCGATCGCTCCGGGTGCAATTCCTCGACGAGCTTCTCAAAGGGCAAATCTTGGTGAGCGTAGGCTCCCAGGGTTACTTCCCGCACCCGGCTCAAAAAATCTCGAAATGTCGGGTTTCCCGAGCAGTTTGTTCGCAGCACTAAAGTATTGACAAAGAAACCGATTAGTGCTTCTATTTCACTGCGGTTGCGATTGGCGATCGGCGAACCTACAACAATATCTGTTTGCTGCGAGTAGCGGTAAAGCAAAGTTTGAAATGCTGCCAGCAGTGTCATAAATAAAGTCGCTCCTTCTCGCTGCGATAGCCCTACAAGTGCGTCTTTCAGTTGTTTCGGCAGTTCTAAATATTGAGTTTTTCCGCGATAATTTTGCCTAGGTGGTGCTAGGCGATCTGTGGGCAAATTTAATACAGAAATTCCGCGCAATTGCTGCCGCCAATAAGCAAGCTGAGTTTCTAATACTTCACCTTGCAGCCATTCGCGCTGCCACTCGGCAAAGTCGGCATATTGAAGTAATAATTCTGGCAGGGGAGATGGCTGTCGATCGATCAAAGCTGTATAGATAGCTTCTATTTCTCGAATTAGCACGCCGATCGACCAATCATCGGAGGCTATGTGGTGCATATTGAGCAATAGAATATGCTTTGTTTCTGTCAGCCGCAAAATGGTGACTCGCATCAGCGGCCCGGTGGATAAATTGAAAGGGCGCAGAGATTCGGCGGCGGTGATTTTCTGGGCTTCTGTTTGCCGTTGTTCGGGCGGCAAATGTTGCAGTTCTAATATTTGAAAATTTATCTGGCCAACAGGAGAAATTATCTGCATTGGTTGACCTGATACCGCTGCAAAAGTGGTTCGCAAAGTTTCGTGTCGCCGCACTATTTCGTTGAAGGTTTGTTCCAAGGCTGTTAAGTTGAGGGAACCGATTAATCGCAGTGCTGTTACTACGTTGTAGAAAGGGTTTTCCGGGGAGAATTGGTCGAGGAACCACAGGCGCTGCTGGGCAAATGATGCGGGAAAGACAAAGACTTCGGCTTCTGAGGAAATATTCTGTTTTTGTCGATCGCCTGTAAAGAAATTGTCATGAATTTCGGATGCCATATCTGTTGCTCTTGGGGATGAGATGTGTTAATTTTTTGAGGGCGCGGGTGGTTTTTTACGGTGCGATCGCCTTTTAAAACTTTGGCGAGGAAAAAAATGACACTTTTAATACCAATGGAATAAAGTAGCGTTAGATATTACCCCCCCAACCCCCCTTATTAAGGGGGGGGTAAGAATTCATCCATAGCACATCTTTAGAAAAATGGTATAACATCCTCAGAAACCGGGTTTCTCGGAGTTTTGGGTTTAGTGAGGAGAAATTAACCCAGAAACCGGGTGTCTCGCAGTTTTGTGCGAATACATCCTCAGAAACCGGGTTTCTCGGAGTTTTGGGTTTAGTGAGGAGAAATTAACGCAGAAACCCGGTTTCTCGGAGTTTTGTGCGAATGGAAGATAACTTGGGTTTTGAACTCAGCAATAGCCTTGTCGAATGCAGGCATATTGCCCTGGAACCCTTATTCTACTGTTGGGGGTCAAAAACTGTCGCGGCCGATTGCGGTCAAAAAATAGAGAATG
Source organism: Tychonema sp. LEGE 07196 (assembly GCF_963890365.1). Classification (NCBI taxonomy): domain Bacteria; kingdom Bacillati; phylum Cyanobacteriota; class Cyanophyceae; order Oscillatoriales; family Microcoleaceae; genus Tychonema; species Tychonema sp. LEGE 07196. The sequence continues at coordinate 16,944 of NZ_CAWPRX010000108.1, forward strand.
ACTTAGTGCATGGCGGGTTTGTGGCCGATCGGCAGTTGCATTTTTGTTTCAAACTGGTGTCAGATGCGAGAATGACCCAGAGCAATCGGTGCAGAGGTCAAGCTGTAGTATGATTTCTAATTGCACAAAGTGTTTTTGGGGCGATCGCAATTTTCTCACATCTTCAACCCAAGCGACTAATATTGATTAAACAGTGTCAGGGATCTTTTAGAGAAAATGACTGGAAGTTGGGCTCTACTTTGCAAAAATACTTAAGAACACTGAACGTGCAGTTTAAATTAGAGGTTATAGGCCAATGGCGCAGCGGAACGTATACTCGTCAAAAGACGACCCAGGGGATGCACAGTCAGCAGAAGAAGTCCTCCACTCAGTGATTCAGGAACTGGACGCTTTGCACCAAAATGTCAAAGGCCAGTTAAATCAGGACATTACTCGGCTCGAAAGTGAAAAAAATAACCTGATTGACGATATTGAAGACCTCAGAGAGCAATATCGCAAATTGCAGTCCCAGCAAATGGAATCTCTGTCTGGGCGATACATTCAGCAGCAGCAATTGTGGCTGAAGCAGTTGGCTCAAGTTTTGGCTCACAATTTGCAGGATTTGTTGGTGCAGCGGTTCAGCGAACTCAGCGCTAACTCGGGACATTCTCTCAGCAGCCCGATTCCCAGCGGCGAATTCCCGATACCGATGCCGCCGAGCAACTACGACGAACGGGCCTCGGAGTTGCTGGCGGCGCTGGATCAAAGGATCGATCGCAGTTTCCAGATGCTCGAACAAGATTTGAGCAGCTATGAAAGCGAGCTTTCCATGCGGCTCAATAATATGCAAACCTTAGAGCGGCAAGGGGAAGAGCTGTTACAAAATCTTGTAAACCGGATCAGGGAAGAACTCGAACAAGAAGAAGAAGAATATCTTGACAATCCTTTCGACGCTAGAGATTCCTATCCCGAAGTATCAGCTAATTCTGTCCGCCCCTCAGCTCCAGCTATAGCGCCAGCACCTGTCGATGCGCCGCGGGACTCTGTGTCACAGCCTTCTTCAGGTTCTGCTGCAATTGCTAAAGCCGGTTCTCAAGTGCAAGCAGGTTTGATTCTGGCTTTATCTTCGGCGGTGGTATTGTCGCTGTTTAATGTTTGTTTGAGAATTTTGATTAAAAGCAGAAATCCTCGGATGATTTTTGGCTTGTTTGAAGTTCCGGGGGTTGTAACTCCTGGTTTTGGCAATTCTTTGTTGATTTTGTTGATGCGGCTGATCGTGGTGATGGCTTTGATGCCAATATTGGCAACTTTTCTGTATCCTTCTGTGTGGAAAGATATTAGGCGGTTGTTCCAGTCGGGCGATCGCGCTTTGTGGAGCAAGGTTTTAGGAAGCGCATTTTTTCTGTTTTTGTCTCAGGTTTTGATTTATTTGGCGATCGGCAATATTCCGGCGGGAATTGCGATTACGATTTTCTTTATTTACCCGATCGTCACCGTACTTGGTTCTTGGATCTTGTTTGGCGCTCGCCCAAGCACGATCGGCTTTTTGGCAATCTGCGGAATTACCGCAGGTTTGATTTTAGCCGGCTGGCCGAGTTTTGCAGCCCCAGCTCCCGGCGGCGGCAATGTCGGGGTGGGAGTCGCCGCGGCACTCGGTGCTGGTATTACCTTTGCAGGTTACGTATTGCTGACGCAAATGGCCGCGGGCAAGCTGCACCCGATTCCTTTTAGTTTAGTTAATTTCGCCACGATTTTTGTATTTTCCGCCCTGAGTTTGTGGGTGCCGCTCTCGGAAAATTTAGCTCCTAAAATAGACCCAAATGTATGGCCCGGTTTGATCTTGGGAGGCGTTATTTTAGGGGTGCTGACGCTGTTTAGCTATCTTTTGAACAATTTTGCCATCCGCTTTGCGGGGGCGGCATTAGCGTCAGTAATTGGCACTTTGGGGCCAGCGATGACCGCACTCTTTGGGTTTGTCATTATCAATGAGAAGTTGCAGCCTTTGGCAATTATTGGCATGGCTGTAGTGACATTGAGCGTGGCAGCTATGAGTGTGGAACGCATAGTCGCTCCTCAAAAAAAGGCTACTTAAGCTAAGGTAGAAACTGGTGTTTGTAGTTCGGACTTTAGTCCTAGGATTTTAAGGACTAAAGTCCGAACGATCGAACCTGTTTTAGGGTGTTTAAAATAGAAGCCAACACAAGATCAAACAACAGAAACAACCACACGAAAACCTACAATACTAGCCTTACAATCCGGCTGATATCTGAGACGGCACGCGCTGCGACAATTCGGAGGGCGATCGTTCCAAGAACCTCCCCGCAACAACCTCAGCGAAGAGTCCCCGTCAGACTCCCAAACGCTGCCATCCGCAGGCGCACCGTTATAATTATGGTGCCAAGCATCCGCGCACCATTCCCAAACATTTCCGTGGAAATCGTACAATCCGAAAGCATTAGGTTTAAAACTGCCAACATCTGTCGTTTGAAAGCGATAAACTCCCTTCGGCGCGTCAGCGTAATTAGAATTTCCGTTGTAATTTGCTAACTCGCTGGTAATCGTTTCCCCAAAATGAAACGCCGTCATAGTTTGCCCCCGGCAAGCATATTCCCACTGCGCCTCGCTAGGCAAGCTATACTTCTTACCTGTTTTGTGAGAAAGTCTAGCGCAAAACTCCACCGCTTCGTACCAAGATACATTTTCAATCGGTCGATTTACACCTTTAAAACGGGAAGGCTCAGGATTGAGAAACATTTTAATTTCCGGCAGCGCTGCAACAGCATTCCATTGCGACTGAGTGACTGGAAATTTACCAATATAGAAAGCAGCTAAAGTTACTGAATGCTGTGGTTTTTCGTCGCTGTCACCCCGATCTTTTGGGCTGCCCATCAGGAAAGTACCGCCAGGAATAGATACCATTTCCATGACTGTACCGCTGCCGATATGTTCTTCAAAAAAACGCGCTCTGCGGCTGTTAAGATTAGTTTGCTGCCCGCGATTGTCTACTGTCACTACCTGAAATTCAAAGGTGCTTTTGACAGTAGCAATACTTTGTGTTACTTTGCTCCGAGGCGGATTGCTGTGGGATTTTCCACTCGGATTAACAGAGATATTGCTGTTTATTTGTCGGCTTTGCTGGCTCTGACTATTGAGAGCAAGTTGTTCAATCTCGTTCAAATAAGCATTTAGCGGAGGTAGGGCTACCTTGGGCTGAGCATAATTTAAAGTAATTTTTCCGCCATTACCACAGTGAGGTGGGGGAGGTAGAGAATAGAGATTTAAAGCTTTGATTACTTCATCAGCAGATTGATATCTATTTTTGAGATAATCTTGAATTAATTTATCTAAAACTGTTGCTAATTCGCTGCTAATTTTTGTGCCGGGTGGTAAGCGTTCTCTCCAAATCCAGCCGCCGTTAATCGGGTCGTAAAGGTCATCGAAACCGTCAACTTGTGGCAAACATTTAGTTAGCAGTCTGAGACAAGTTATCCCCAAACTATACAAATCGCTTCCGGGGAAAACTTGACCCCGCATTTGTTCTACCGGGGAATATCCGGGCGTTCCTACGGTGGTGCCGACTTTGCTTAGATGGGAACCAGTAAATTGTTTGGAGACGCCGAAATCAATCAAAACTAATTCTCCCCGCCCTCCTCTGCGGAAAGCCGAATTGCGAAAATTTCCAAACTTGGGCGGGGATGAGCTGGCTGAGGTGCGGCGGCGGATGATATTCTCAAGTTTGATGTCTCGGTGAATGACATGGCGATCGTGCACAAATTTCAGAATCGGTAAAATATCTGCCAGTAACTGCCAAATTTTTTCTTCGTTAAAAGCGCCCTGCTGAGTTAATTCAGCCAGTAAATTTTGCCCTTCAATCAATTCTTGTACTAAATAAAGCCGCTTGTCTTGTTCAAAATAAGCAATTAATCGAGGAATTTGGGGATGGTCGCCAAGTTCGTAAAGTCGTTTCGCTTCTTGCTTAAACAGTTCTGTAGCCTTTTGAAGTGCTGATGTTCCCTGAACTTGGGGGGAAAACTGCTTGATGACGCAGGAATCGTCCATGCGATCGATATCTACCGCTTCATAAGTTCTGCCAAATCCTCCTTCGCCCAACGGCCGAATTACGCGGTAGCGGTTTCTGAAGAGGGGCGTGAGGTCTGATTCGCCGCAACTTTGACAAAATTTAGAGTTGTCGGGATTGAAAGGATTAGAGCACCTTGGATTCGAGCAGTAGAACATATCCTTGGGGAAGAAATGATCCGGTTAAGATAATGATATATCTTTTCGGGTTCCTCATGGAGCAGTCTCCGATCGATACATACAAAGCCCTCGATTTCTCCAAAGTAGGGCAGCAATTGTGCGTTTCACTGTCTAATTCGCTTCCAGGTGATGTTTCATCTCGGCACCCACGGCACTAGCAGCCGGATCTAAACTCTGTTGCAGTGTATTTGACACTGTTTCCCGATCGACTTGGCTGCGATTTTGACTGAGCTTGTACTTTCCTTCCAATCGAGTTACAGCCATCTCAACTCCTACAATACCATCCATCATCCCTTCACGGAATTGATTCGATCAACCGTGCCAATGCGATTTGTAGTTAGCTTCGTAGGTGTCTAAGCTGTTCTGCATCTAAATTACCTATTCCTAAATTGTGAAACCTTTGTAGTGCGAGCATCTTGCTCGCTGGGGTAGTATAGTTTAAATGCAGAACAGCTTATCATCTGATTTATCATTTTGTTCATTGCTTCTGGTGAGTCATTGAGCATGATGATTTTGGGAACACCGCAGGCATGAACAGCAATATAGTTCCATGTCGGTACACTCTCGTGTTTTTCATACTGTGTAGGGGAAATGTAAGCGTGTGGCAGGCATGAAAATAGCCAATGACTCAGCGGATTTGAAGGCTTGCCATTGAGGATTTTACTTTGCGAGATGACCGCTTAATTTCACGACATCTTCTTTTCTTGCACAACGATGACGAGAGGAATATGTGAAGCACAAGGTACACCGTCTACAATCGATACAAATGTTGCGAAACTATTGGCTTGCATGAAAGCAACCAGTTTATCAATATTGTCTTCTTGAAAGGCAGTTGGTCTATACATGGCGATTTAACCTCGATATCAGTTTTCAATATAGGTATTTGTTTTTTTCTTGATTGTGGAAATTACACTTGTATCACAACACGATTACCCCTATCTGCTTGTTATGGAAATAGATCGCTTGCCATTTCTGAATCGCCTCCGGCGCACCATGTCCTCTGCGGAAGCTTGGGGGTTTAGTGTGGTTGGATATCTGATGTGGTTTACCTTAGCGCCGTCGATGCAAGCAGAAATTGGCTCGGCATCGCTGTTGGTCTGGATTCCTGGTGTGATCGTCGGAATTCTGTTTAACCTTCAAGTTCAGAGTTTGGGTGAGAAATATCCAGATGTATCTGGGGGAACACCCAATTACATCACGCGACTGCTCGATCGTTACCCTGCCCTTTCCCGCTACTTGGGGATTGCCTACTTCTTGGGGTGGGTTTCCTTTCCGGCCATTAATGCGATCGTCATCACAGATTTGATCCAATTCCATTTAGAACCGATGGGGCTGAGTATTCCAGAAAAAGTGTTTGAGATCGGTTTTACTGCGATCGCTTACTTTTTAGCATTCAGTGGCACCCGCGCCGTCGCCATTCTGCACCTCTTTTTTGTCTTTCCTTCGATCGGCTTTTTACTCCTCTTCTGCGTTCAGGGTTTAGGCTGGCTTGCCTTGGAGCCCCAAAGCCCCGGACTCTTGCCCAGCAGCATTGATGCCATCAGTGTCCAGGACTGGCTGAAATGGTACTTGTTTGCCGCTTATAGCTTCTATGGCTGTGACACAGCTTCATCCTTTGTAGCAGACAGTCTCCACCCAAAAGACACCCTCAAGGCCCTGTCTTGGGTTGCCTGGTTCATGCCTCTGGTGTTTGTGGGTGGCACTTTAGTGTTGGTGCAGTTGGCAACCGCTGCCGGTTTAGAAGGCAATTTGTACGGCAATTTCCTGGCGGCTGCCAAGCCTTTCTGGGGAGACGCTGCCCCTGTCATAGTCACTTTGCTGGTTGCTGCTAGCTGTTTGTTGGGATCTGCGACTAGCGTTTGCAATACGCCCCGCATCCTTTTCCAACTCGCGCAGGATGGGCTGTTGTCTCCAGTGTTTGGTGCAGTGTCCCGTCGGGGTTCCCTAGAACCCGCCCTGCTGCTAACCTTTATCTGTAGTTTAGGATTTTTAGTCTGGGGCAACACCACTCGAATTGTCGTGGTGTCAGGGGTGAGTTTTTTCATTTCTATCATGGGGTTCCACTTGGGGCTGTGGATGCAGCGCAACGATCCAGTCGTGCGTTGGGGGCGACTATCCTTAGCATTACTGGTGGTGGAGTTCATTTCCCTGGTGGTGGGTGGTGTTGCCTGGGGATGGATGAATTTTGGTCTCGGATTGCTGTTGCCGTTAGTAGCGATCGCGATCGACGCGGCAATTCGGCGGATTCCTTGGACACCTTTACACTTACCGTGGTGGGATCGACTCCATGCCAAGCCAGTAACTCCTCCTAAAAACGAAGATTTTATAGTGTTTCAGGTTGCAATGTTGATCGCGCTGATTTGTGGTACAGCGACGATCAGTTGGCTGATCAGATCCTGGCTGCGGGTAGAAGCCGGAACCAAAAATCCCTATCTGCTGATTATTGTGTTGATGACGCTGGCATTTGTGGGGGTGGCAATTGCTTGCTGGACAAGTCTGCCCCAGGTTGCTGCGATCGAAGAACTAGCAATCTCCTCGACGGCACAAGCTAAAGAACTGGAGACGACCCTCAACGAACTGCAAAAAGCTCAGATGCAAGTTATCCAAAGCGAAAAAATGTCTAGCTTGGGACAATTGGTTGCGGGAATTGCCCATGAAATCAATAACCCGGTCAACTTCATCCACGGTAATCTCACCCACCTGGACGAATACACCCAAGATCTGCTGCGGATGATCGAACTCTATCAACAGCGCCATCCCAGCAACGATCCAGACGTGCAAGCAATGGCAGAGGAAATTGATTTGGAATTCCTCACAGAAGATATCCAAAAGATAATTTCATCTATGAAGGTAGGCACCGATCGAATTCGCAGTATTGTTCTCTCGTTGCGAAACTTTTCTCGCATGGATGAAGCAGACTTCAAAGATGTTGATATTCATGAGGGAATTGAAAGTACATTGCTGATTTTACAACACCGGCTCAAAGATCAACCAGAGTGTCCAGGTGTGGTAGTAATCAAAGACTATGGCACTTTGCCGAAGGTGGAATGTTTCCCCGGACAACTCAATCAGGTATTCATGAATATTTTGGTCAATGCCCTGGATGCCCTAGATGAGATGAATACCAAACGCTCCTATCAGGAGCTTAAAGATACCCCAAACCAGATTACGATTCGGACTTCTGCGATCGACAATCAATGGGTGGAGGTGGCGATCGCTGATAACGGAATCGGTATGCCAGACCCAGTGAAGCAGCGCATTTTTGACCCCTTTTTCACCACCAAACCCATCGGGAAAGGTACGGGTTTGGGGATGTCGATTAGTTATCAAATCATTACTGAAAAACATCGCGGTAAAATCAAGTGTTTTTCTGAACTTGGATCTGGCACTGAGTTTGTGATTCAGATCCCGAGTCGGCAATCGATTATTTCATCATTCCAGATTGCTGCTGAATTTTAACCAATTCGCGTTTTGTGCAGCCCTCAAAAAAGTTGAGGCATCACAATTATTAATTAATAGATATGGGTATCAATATGTGGCTCGATACTCACATCCGATCGACCAAATTCATTGTCAACATAACCGATCGCTGAGAATTATCGACAAACTGTTTGCCACATTCCTGACAGCGATAGCACTGCTTTCCCCGTCGATAACCGTTTTTGGACAACTGCTCAGATCGACAATGCGGACATTTCATTACTTTCATTACATCGCTCGACCGACCTTCCCCCACATACGGCTCTAAATACGACACCAACAAATCCTCAATCTGCTGTACCAGTTGTTGGCGATGCTGTCGATCCCGGTTGCGAAGTGCCGACAGAATGACAGCATTAATGCTGTGAACGCAAACCTCCGCTAACAGGCTGCATTGTGCCTCCCCGAAGCTGGGATTTCTGTGCTTCAAAAGACTCGCCATAAAGTCGATCGCCTACTGAGTCATACTTTCATCGATCCACTGGAAAATCTCGCGCGCTATATAGAACCCATTTGACATCTTTGAGTTTTTGGGTTGGGTGACGAGAAATATAGAGAGAAACTGGTTTCTGAGATTTACGCTCATGGCGAGAAACCGGGTATTCTTGGAGTTTTTGGTTGGGTGACGAGAAATATAGAGAGAAACCCGGTTTCTGAGATTTACGCAGAATAGATATCAAATGGGTTCTATAAAACTGCACGAACAGCACCCGCGATACTGGCTGTTCAAACATCTCAGCAGCAGCAGTGAAAAGGGCAATGTTAGGGATCCTAATCTTTCAAGGTAGACAGTGAAGATGCCTTCAGCGTCATCCCAAGCCAATAGCTTAAGCAGTCAAATTGAGAAGAAAATACGGTAATAGCATACCTACGTGCCAAAGTGGATAAGTGCTGCGCGGAGCGCGATGAACCATACCGCGAGCGTAGCAAATAAATAGAGGTAGAACCGCAGGATGATGAGATTGAACGTGCAATGGACAGCGCTATGCAATGCACGAAACACAACGAAGACCCACGCGGCGTTTACATACACTGCATCCACCTGCTTTGTGATGAACAGATATAGGACAAGCGCATAAAAAATCATCGGAATCTCGAACAGGTTTTTTAGATTATCTGATGGATTGGATACGCTTGCTGGCGAAATTTGTGCCAGTGCGCCCGGGACAGCAAAATCTTTTTGACCGAGCTTTCTACTTGTGATAAAACTAATCCGGCGGATGTACATATACACCCAGACTAAGAGTGTTAAAAACACTGTTGCAAAAAAGGGGCTGAAGATTGCATCTTGTGTCATTTTTACCTCTTAAATTTGATTTTTGTGATAGTTGCTGGACGATAAAGTGCGCGATATGTGATGTACAAGGCTGGAAGAAACATAGAGCAACGTAAATCCAATCAGAGGATGCAGTATTTCTAGGTGCAGAGGACTTTTGAGATGAATGCTGGCAAATTGTAGTCCAAGCAGCACCGGTAGACTTGCGGCGAGATGCCGTATTCTGCGCGAGAATGGGGCAATAAACGCCCATCCCAGCAATACTAATCCCAGTCCGCCATAACCTCGCACTAGCCAAACATGAATATTCCACCATCCAGGATTGTTGAAGTAGGCAACTCCAACTGTTAATAACTGAGAAATCAAGCAGAGATTAAAGATGATTGAAGTCGTGTAAAAGCCGATCGCCATCCAACGTGCAGGAGCGCGATCGATATCCAAACCTGTTGTCATGTCAAGTTGTTTTTGAGACTATAAGGGTAATATAATTTGAGTATTGCAATGCTTCTAGACCTCGATCGGGTACTCTTTTTGCCACCATGACCATGAAAAGTCCCTTACAGCTTTTATTTGAAGCGATCGACCAGGTGAAGGACGAACAAGATTTGCGCTCGCAAGTCGTGCCCAAAATCGGCGAGTATTTTGCAGCTAAGCGATCGGGAATCTTCTTTTTCGATCGACTTCCATCACTAGATAGCAATCTTCAGAAAACTTTGAAAGTTGCGCTATCGATCGAACACAATCCTCTCGCGCGTTATTTAGTGGAGCGTCACGCTCCCGTGCACGAAGCATTGGTGACATCGCCCAAGGTTTGGACAATGATTTGTCCCCGCCCCGATCATTGGCACGTGATGGCGGGCCCGATCGTCAATCGCGGTCAATTAGCGGGTGTAGTGGGTTGCACCCGCGAACAGTCAATGTTTGCCTTCGATACACAAAATTTAGCCGATTTGAGTGCGATCTGTTTGCATTTGTCTGTTTGGGCTGCAACAGTGCGATTTCAACACCAACCTTTCCAGAGCGATCGATTAACGTCTCGTGAATTGCAAATTGCCGAATTGGTTGCTTTGGGACGAACAAACGCACAAATTGGGAAGGAAATTTGGATTACTGAGAATTCGGTGAAACAAGCTTTGAAACGAATGTTTCGCAAGCTTGAGGTTTCGTCTCGTGCCGAAATGGTGGCACAGCTTTCGGCGACAAAATACCATTTGTCAAGTGTCAAAAAGAACGCACTTTTGGCAGAATAATAACGCTAGGAACTAAAAGGGCGATCGACCCACTGGTAATTTTGAAGTATTGCGTATTGCGATCGTGGGATAACAGCAGAGTTGAACCGCAGCAAATAAACTTAAAAACTAGACGAAAAAGCTCTCAACATTCCGCTCCATCGCCTTGTTATCCTGCTGGCTGCTCAACATATTATTCTTAACTCACCTAGCAGCCATTTGCTACAGCAGAAAATCTAAACACTTCCCAACGTTTTCATGATAATCCCAATACTCTTCTCGTGTAACTTCCCAAGCAAGGCTATCATCAGAACCAGGATGCGAAATACTATTAGAGTTTCTACGATCAAACAAATTTCTGATCTTTATACATATCTCATGTGGAACATTATTTAAATGAAGAAATTTAATTACATCATTAACATCATAATTTTTATTATTGGCCTTTTCTTTCTTTATACATACCGCATGAATTTCATTAAGCAGATGGTTAAGCGCAACAGAATAAGAGCTTTCTTTTTCACTTAATACTCTCAATCTAGTTTGCTCAATCACCTCTGGCATTACTGCAATTTGATGCATTTGCATACAAGCCAACCTATAATATCCAGGACTACTGCAATTAAGTTTTCCCTCAATGAATACATCAATAATATTATTCATGTGAGCATTTTGCTTGAGCTTCAAAAGTAGTTTTTCATCGCTAAAATTAGTCTGACATAAAAATTTAATTATCAAATCTGCATCGCTTATTGTAATAATATTTTTGCCTAGGCAAAAATTTTTAAAATTATCTATAGATACTTCATCTTTAAGAAGAACAACTAGGATTTCAAGAGGCTTAACCTTCACTAAATCAAAGTTAAACTTATTGAATATAGAGCGTATTTCTTTTTTGTTTTCTGGTTTGTCAAGAATCTGTTCTACGCTCTTATCAAGAACTAATTGTAAAATTTCATCTTGAGTTGAACTATCTCGTGTGAAGTAGTCTTCAACCCTCGATTTTTTAATTTTTCTTAATTCTTTAAATACTTTATGTAGCTTTTTTTGGGGTGTTTCAGTGCTGAATTCAGTCTCTTTCCTTTTATGTTCTTCCTCTTTTTCACTAATATTAGTGTATTCATCGCTAGGAGACGCTCTACGAATATTTTTAAGAAGTTCTTCTTTTTCATCTTGCTTTGCCATGCGATAGAGCCTTGTCTTTAAGTTAAGCTTAATATTTAAGCGACTGTATAAAACTTCCGAAATTTGAGATGCTATTGAATGAATTAGAATACCTTGCTCTTCATGGCTAATCCCATGCTTAAAGGTGATCGATATATAAATGTCATCTGTATATCTTATAATTTTATAAAAATCAATAACAGAGGTACAGTTTTTCAACACATCATCTATAAGTAAATCGCCAAAGACTAGATACAAGTGACCAATAAAGCTAGATATGACATTGTTATCTGACTGAGGAATGCCAGAAGATTTTCCGTTAGCAATAAATTGAAATAGATAAACAATTTGTTCACGTGTGAAGGAGTCATATGCCATACTCGCCTGCATACTGGGTTTTACATAAGTATGCAAAAAATGAAGTAACTTTGGAATTGATATTTCGTTGAAATAGTTTTCAATATCTAGCTTTAAAATAAATTTGTCTTGATTTCCGCTGATGGTCTCTTCTTTAATTCTTTGTTTGAATTGTTCATGAAAGCTACGGTAGTAAATGTTTTTTGCTGTAATTTGTAGCTTGTGAGCTTTATAATTTAGATTTCCTCCATAAAAAGCTTCTATTCTGTTTACTTTTTTATGAGTTTCAATTATAAATTCCTGCGAGAGCTTTAGTAAGTAAAGCCCAACTGCATAGTAAACCGCTCGCATTGGGTAAGTGAAAAATTTATAGTCACGTAGTCCAAGACGAGTTTTAGGTATTACATAAGAGAAGACAGCAAATTCTTTTTTTAAGCCATAAAAGAGGCTACTTGCTATCTTTGTTTGGAAATAAGTTTGAGGCTCAGCATCTAGACAGGCTGCATCAAGCTTTTCATAATAAAACATACTTAAAGTATTGAAATGCCTATTAGATTGCTTTTGCTTAATTTCAAATCTTAAAAGTTTCAAAGCATCTTGCCAAAGCTTAAAATTTATGAAGTAGCCAAGTTGAGTTTTTCTTTTATCTGTCATTTTTTAGGGATCTAGTAAATGAGAGGTCTTGAAAGCTTTAAAATAAGCGAACATTACTTAGGGCTTGCTGAATAGAACTAGAAGTTATGACTGCCAAGGGTTTCAAGACTTTTAAACACAAAAAAGTGCAAGGTTATGACGTTTGTAGCCTCAAAATCCTTGCATTTCGGTGGAGAATTGTGGAATAAATTTGGGAACCCATCTCCGAATCTCCCATTTTTCAAGCTGTTTGGCACCTAGATTCGATTTGTGGACTTTTTCAGCAAGCCCTACTTAGATTCTAACCTTGATTTGCCTCGATCGCCCAACCGCAAAAAAATAGAAAACCCCCAAACCCTATTTTAAAAATGGTTTGGGGGTTTTCTTCCTACATCTCGTTCAAATTACAACTTACTCGGCTCGATCGCCGGAGCGCGCAAAGCCACTGTTTTATCAGCAGCCTTAGCCACCAGAGACGGTACAGAAGCCCGCAACTTTGCAGTCAACTGTGAAGTAGTCGCATCGTAAACCTGAGTCAGCATCTTTGGATACAACCCAATGCCAATAATCGGCACTAACAGAGCCGCAATAATAAACACTTCTCGCGGTTCCGCATCCACCAACTCTTCGTGTTCCACCAATTGCTTGTTTTCCGGGCCGTAGAAGATTTCCCGCAGCATTGACAGCAGGTAAATCGGAGTCAAAATTACGCCGACAGCCGCCAGAAATATTACACAAACCTTAAACACCGGATTGTAAGCATCGCTGGTTGCAAAGCCCACAAATACCATTAATTCTGCTACAAAACCGCTCATTCCCGGCAAAGCCAAAGAAGCCATAGAACAAGCAGTCCACATCGCAAAAACCTTACGCATTTTCTTACCGACACCGCCCATTTCGTCGAGCATGAGGGTGTGAGTGCGATCGTAAGTGCAACCTACCATGAAGAACAAACTCGCCCCGATTAAACCGTGGGAAACCATTTGTAGCATTGCACCACTGGTTCCCAAATCGGTAAACGAAGCTATCCCAATCAGTACAAAGCCCATGTGCGAAATCGAAGAATAAGCAATTTTCCGCTTCAAGTTGCGCTGAGCAAAAGAAGTTAAGGCGGCGTAAACAATGTTAACTACGCCCAAAATTACTAACAGGGGTGCGAAGGTAGCATGAGCGTCGGGGAGCATTCCCGCATTCATCCGCAGCAAAGCGTAGCCGCCCATTTTCAGGAGAATTCCTGCTAGCAACATATGGGCGGGTGCGGTGGCTTCGCCGTGAGCGTCAGGGAGCCAAGTGTGGAGGGGAAAAATTGGCAGTTTGACGCCGTAGGCTATTAAGAAACCTGCGTACAGGAGCAATTCTATATTGGGGGCGAAGTCTTTAAGCGCGATCGCCCGCATATCGAAAGTCACAGTATCGCCATAAAACGCCATCGTCAGGGCGCCCACCAAAATAAACAGCGAACCGCCTGCAGTGTACAGGATAAACTTAGTTGCTGCGTAGAGGCGCTTCTTGCCACCCCAGATTGACAAAATTAGGTAAATAGGGACTAATTCCAGTTCCCAAACTAGGAAAAACAGCAACATATCCTGTACGGCAAAAACTGCGATTTGTCCGCCGTACATGATCAGCATCAAAAAGTAAAAAAGCTTAGGTTTAAATGTGACCGGCCAAGCTGCTAAAGTAGCCAGCGTAGTAATAAAACCAGTCAGCAAAATCAGCGGCATCGACAAACCGTCAGCACCCACTGACCAATTTAAATCGAGTTGCTGCACCCAAATATAGCTTTCTACCAGTTGCAAATCTGGATTGCTGAAGTCGTAATGAGTACAAAAAGCGTACACAAGCAGAGCAAAATCGATCAAACCTACAATTAGTGCATACCAGCGCACCGTCTTGCCATCCTTGTCGGGAATCAAAGGAATCAGCAAGGACGCAGCAATGGGAAACAGAATTGTTGTTGTTAACCAGGGGAAATTAGCTGTATCCATTGCGTTTTAAAATTAGCCATCAACTATTAGGTTTAAACATATTTTAACCGTTTTCCTATAAATTTTATACTTTCTTTATACGAAACATTTGTTTTTGCTATATTTGCGACAATTTGTACGATCGCACAAATTGAGTTTCATTCAAAATTTATTTCTATTGGCTAATTGTCAATTGTGAGTTATTGAGCTAATAGCATTTCTTAAAATATCTCTTGGTGGGGATACGGCAATCCCTCCGCTTCGCTTCGCCCAAGGCGTCTCAACAATCGCCTGAAAACCTTTGTATCTCTCGTCGATCTCCGAGGCCAGATCCCCCCTAGCCCCCCTTAAAAAGGGGGGGACAAGAATCTGCTCAAAGTCCCCCTTCTTAAGGGGGATTTAGGGGGATCAGACCTCGGCAGTAAAGGAGAAAGACAAAAGGTTTCAGGCGATTGTTGAGACCAATAGGCATTGCCATTTCCCTACAGATTTAACCAACTCCCGAAACGATCGCAAAACCCAGAACTGCGACAAACACGATCAGGGCGTAAAATTGAACGCGACCGCTTTCAAAGTATTTCAAACCTTCGCCTGTTACCAGAGTCAGAAACCCTGTCAAGTTGACAATACCATCGACAACTCGCAAATCCACTTCCATGACTTGTCGCGCTAAACGGCGGCTGCCTTTGACAAAGAGAACTTCGTTGATATCGTCTAGATACCACTTGTTGAGGGAGAACTCGTAAAGCGGTTTGATTTTTGCAGCTACCGCACTCGGGTCAATTTTCCGGCTCAAATACATCAGAGAAGCCAAAGTAATGCCAAGCAAAGCAATACCTACAGAGCTCCCGCCCATGATGAGGAATTCCGTCAAATCAAACTCAGCGGCGTGTTGCAAAACTTCTTCTAGAGATTCCCCCGGCGCGTGCACAAACTGCTCGAAATAATTAGCAAACGGCGTACCGACAAAACCGATAAATACTGAAGGTACAGCCAGCAACACCAACGGCAGAGCCATTGTCAGAGGAGATTCGTGAGGAAAATGGTCGTGTTCGCCGTGACTTTCGCCAGTGGGTGCCAATTCCTTAACATTCATCGCTCCGGGGCCGAAAACCAAATTCGGTTGTAGGAGTCGTTGCTTGATGGCGCTGTCATTGCCTCGGAATTCGCCCTCAAAGGTGCTGAAATACATCCGAAACATATAAAACGCGGTCATGCCCGCAGTCAGCCAACTCACAGCCCAGAGAGCGGGATTAGCGTGAAAAGCTTGGGCGAGGATTTCGTCTTTTGACCAAAAGCCTGCAAAGGGCGGAATGCCACAGATTGCTAAATTACCGATTAAAAAGCAAGAAGCGGTAATTGGCATATATTTACGCAAGCCGCCCATGACTCTCATGTCTTGAGCCACAACCGGGTTGTGCCCGACGACTGCTTCCATGCCGTGAATGACTGAACCCGAGCACAGGAACAGCATTGCTTTGAAGTAAGCGTGGGTCATTAAGTGGAACAGTCCGGCACTGTAGGCGCCGACGCCCATTGCCATGACCATGTAGCCCAATTGGGAGATGGTGGAGTAGGCTAAGCCTTTTTTGATGTCATTTTGCGTAATTGCGATCGAAGCACCCATGAATGCTGTAAAACAGCCGGTGCAGGCGATCAAATTCATGACTTCAGGCAGACCTTCCAATACTGGGTACATCCGAGCGATCAGGAATACTCCGGCGGCTACCATCGTGGCCGCGTGAATCAAGGCTGAAATCGGTGTGGGGCCTTCCATTGCGTCTGGGAGCCAGACGTGGAGGGGGAATTGAGCTGATTTGGCGACTGGGCCCAAAAAGATCAAAACGCCGAAGATTGTTGCTAGAGTCGCCGAAAGGGCGCCGGATTCGACTAGGGAGTGCAGGCGTTCGCCCATCACGCTAAATTCAAAGCTGCCGGTTGCCCAGTAAATACCGAGTATGCCTAGCAGCAAGCCGAAGTCGCCGACGCGGTTGGTGACGAAGGCTTTTTGGCAAGCGTCTGCTGCGGGTTTGCGATCGTACCAAAAGCCTACTAGCAGGTATGAACACATACCTACGAGTTCCCAGAAAATGTAAACCTGAATGATGTTGGGGCTGAGGACTAGACCTAACATTGAGGCGCTGAAGATGCTCAGGTAGGCGTAAAATCGCACGTACCCGTCATCGTGTGCCATGTACCCGTCGGTGTAAATCATCACCAAAAAGGCGACCGTGGTGACGATCGCCAGCATTACCGCCGTCAGGGGGTCGATGATATAGCCCATGTTCAGCGAGAAGTCGCCAGCAGAGGCCCACTGAATCGTTCGGGTGTAGGGTGCGTGGCCCTGTAGTTGACTCCACAGCAATGCGAAAGATAGTACCATTGACCCTCCCAGCGTGGAGACGATTAAAATCGCATTCGCTTGTCGGAGTTTGTTGGTTGCCTGGTTAAAGGTGATTAAGCCTAAACCTACTAGCATTGCGCCTGCCAGCGGCAGGACTGGAATCAGCCAAGCGTATAGATAAAGCAGTTCCATGACTGATAGGTTGTTTAAAGTTTCTACTAGATATTGCCAAAACTGTAAACAATTGTGACACACGCCTGCGCCACTGGGCAAAAATACTCGCTCCAATTTTTCAGTATTGCCGATCGACAATGCTGGAGAACTGCTTTGTTTTTTCCCGATCGATCTTGTTTGCTTTCAATCTATTCCTAAAGATAGATTGACAAATCCATACACTTTTAGAGCCGATCGACTCAAGAAACCGGGTTTTTACCGATATCAGGCGATATACGCCGTATTTTCGTAAAAAAACTCGGTTTCTGCCTCTACTGAGGTGTCGTCGGATGGCCGATCGAATAAATGGGGAATTCCAAATACTTTCTACCGCGCGGGCCAAATGTCTGGGAATCCTTACCTGTTAACTGCTTGCTGCGGTTGCAGGCGTTGAGTTTGGGGAGAATTCACAGTGGCTAGCATCCAAGAATCGAGAGTGCGCCGCAGTTCCTCGCGTCCTTGATAATTTTCAAATCTAAATCGAACTCGATCGCCCTCAAACAAAATCAGCGTTGGCAGACTTGTCAGGCGATAAGTGTTGGCTAACTTCAAACTTTGATCGGCATTCACCCCTAGGAGCTTGACTTTTCCTGCCCACTGTGCATCAAAACTCGCAAGCGTGGGGTCGATCGCGCGGCACAAACCGCACCAAGGTGCCCAAAAGTGAACTAAAACGGGGGTAGAGGCTTGAAATACCTCTTGTGCAAAAGTGCGTTCGCTAACCGACAACACCATGAGCCCTCAGAATTTAATAATTTTTTTTCTATCCTAGGGATCATGCTACCAGTATATGTTCCCAGTGACACGCATCAAAAAAGGATGAATTTTCCATAACAGGCCCGTAAAAATAACTACACCTACGTAGGAAGGACGCATAAACTCAAGCAAATCAAGGGTTTGACGCTTTTGGAGGATGGCCAAAAATGGAATAATTGAGGTTTGAGATTTGATGGTTTCAAAGGATTCGCCAAAACGCGCCCGCAGCCGCTGGTCGCCGTGCCACACTCCGAACAGGTGGTGAAGTACCAAACCGATGGAAGTGACGAGAGTAAAGCTAGTGCCAATCCACAGGGTGTGGGCCACGCACCAAATCACCTGTCCCACCATTTGCGGGTGACGGGTGATGCGGATGATCCCGGCTTCGTAGAGGTGAACATCCGGCTTTTGGACGGCGGCAATTTCTAAGAGGTTGAAGGTTGCGGGGTACAGAAACAGAAAGGAAATTGCTGAAAGTATCCAAACTGCGGGTTTAACTCCGGGCACTCCCTGTACTTGCCAAAGCTGCACGCCGTCGTAGCGGTGGTTGAAAAAATAGACAATCAGAATTACCGCCAGCGGCAAACTGACAAGGGCAAACAAAACCCGGTAAAGTCTAGCCCCCATCAGCTTTTCACCTTTTGGTCGGAGGGCTGCTAAACCGCTGTGGGCGATCGCAAAACCGAATAAAAGTCCCAGAATAACTAAGTGGGAGTCAAGCGCTAAGTCGATCGTCATTGCAAATATTAAGAAAAGTTATTGATTCGCGGCCAAGTTGTGTCACAAAGTATCTATAGGAGCATTCAGCGGTTATCAGTCAGTTAACTGTTCACTGTTCGCTGTTTGCTGTTGACTGTTGGCTGTTGACTGTTCGCTGTTTGCTGTTCTGACAACTGACAACCGTCAACTGACAACTGACAACTGACAACTGACAACTGACAACCGTCAACTGACAACTGACAAATGACAATTTAGATATATGTCTGACCTTCCTTTCACTTTAGACCAGTTACGTATTCTCAAGGCGATCGCCTCCGAAGGAAGCTTCAAACGCGCCGCCGACAGCCTCTACGTATCCCAGCCCGCAGTTAGCTTGCAGGTGCAAAACCTAGAGAGACAGTTGGACGTGCCGCTGTTTGACAGGGGGGGGCGCAGGGCTCAACTCACCGAAGCCGGACACCTGCTGCTGAGTTACGGCGAGAAAATTTTATCGCTTTGTCAAGAAACTTGTCGAGCTCTCGAAGACTTGCAAAATCTCCAAGGCGGTACTTTGATAGTCGGCGCTTCTCAAACAACCGGGACATATTTGCTACCCAGGATGATTGGGATGTTCCGCCAAAAGTACCCGGATGTAGCGGTACAGCTTCACGTTCACTCTACCCGCCGCACCGCGTGGAGTGTGGCCAACGGGCAAATCGATTTAGCAATTGTGGGCGGAGAAATTCCTACCGAACTTGTAGAAGCTTTAGAAATTGTTCCTTACGCAGAGGACGAACTGGCTCTGATTCTGCCTCCGTCTCACCCGATGGTACAACAAGAAAGTATCCAAAAAGAAGACCTTTATAAATTGCAGTTTATTTCCCTAGACTCCCAGTCTACTATCCGCAAAGTCATCGATCAGGTACTGACTCGGTGCGGCATTGACACGCGCCGCCTGAAAATCGAGATGGAACTAAATTCGATCGAAGCTATTAAAAATGCCGTTCAGTCGGGGCTAGGCGCTGCTTTTGTGTCGGTTTCGGCGATCGAAAAAGAGTTGCTGATGGGCGTTTTGCACAAATCTAAAATGGACGAAGTGTTAGTAACGCGGATTTTGTCCCTGATTTGCAACCCCAACCGCTACCGTTCTAAAGCAGCAGAGGCTTTCAGCAATGAAATTCTGCCCCTGTTTGCTACTTATTCCACCATTTCAGAAAAAAAAGCAGCTCCGGCGATCGATTTGCCTCTGATAGAAATAGTAACTCCCAACTCGGCGGGAAATTAATTTGTGAGGTCGTTGGCAGTTAGCAGTTCGCGGTTAGTTTATAAATAAAAATCTGGTTTGAGAGTCCCTGGAAAAATGAATAAATTGGGAATCGATAATCGGGAATCGGAAATCGGCAATTGGCTTTTTTGAGACCAAAACCTAATACCAAAACTAGATAAAGAGGGTAAAATAAACTGGGATTAGTCTTAAAAAGTTTGACCGCCTAGAATTAGGAATTAAACCAATTACAATTCCCAATTACCAATTCCTAATTCCCCTCGCGGGCATCGGCCCGATGACCAATCCCTCCGCAACGCTAGAGCCCGATGACCAATGCCCTAAGACCAATTAGCAAACCACAATGGAAGTTTACTGCACCCGCCCGGCCTGCCCGCGCCCTCAAAACAATTTTGCAGACCTCGATGACAGTTCCCTGCTGAAAACTGTGCAGCAAAAGTTTTGCACGACTTGCGGGATGCCCCTAATTTTGAGCGGCCGCTATTTGCCCGCGAGGTTGTTGGGTAAAGGCGGTTTTGGGGCGGCATTTTTGGCTAGAGACCGCTACACTCCGGCGATGCGGCAGTGCGTGGCTAAACTTTTGCAGCCGTCGGCAAATATGACTCCGGCACAGCTAAGAATCGCTCATACTCTATTTGAACGGGAAGCGGCGGTGCTGGAAGAACTGGGAAACGAACATTCGCAAATTCCGAGTTTGCTGGCGTTTTTTGAGCTGACTGTTCCGAGTTTGCAAGGGGGGAACGACGATCAGTTTTTCTATTTGGTTCAAGAATTTATTGACGGTGAAAATTTGGAGGAGGAACTTGCTGCTAAGGGTAAGTTTTCGGAGGCCCAAACGCTGGAGGTGCTGCGAGAAATTTTGAAGGTTCTCGATTTTGTGCATTCTCGCGGTTCGATTCACCGAGATATTAAACCTGCTAATATTATGCGGGCTAAAAATGGTCGGCTTTATTTATTAGATTTTGGGGCTGTCAAACAGGTGACGCAAACTGCGGGAAGTTCTAAGGCTTCTACTGGTATTTATTCTTTGGGTTACGCTCCGCCAGAACAGATGAGCGGGCAAGAGGTTTATCCGGCAACGGATTTTTATGCTTTGGCTGTGACTTGCATTACTTTGTTGACCAATTTGCAGCCGACGGAGTTGTTTGATAGTTATCAAAATCAGTGGAATTGGCATTCTAAGGTGCAGGTAAGCCCGCGTTTGGCTGAAGTTCTCGATCGAATGTTGTTGCCGGCTCCGAGCCAGCGCTTTCAATCTGCTGCTGAGGTGCAAGCGGCTCTGAAATACAATTCTCAACAGCCTACAATGGTCGTGCAGCCGCCTGCTGTGCAGACTCCGCCCCCCCTGCCGACTCAACCGCCACCACCGCCTCAGCAGCTTCCTGCGCCTGTTCCGGCGACTCCTCCGGGAAGTTTGCAAGCTTCGCCGAGAGGGGCTTTTTCGATTTGGGAGGTTTTGCGTGGGGCTGCGTTTACGGGTTTTGAGGGGGCGTTGCTGGCGATCGCCCTGACGAGTTTGCTGCCATCTCCTGGCTTGAGTATCGGGTTGTTGGGTGCGATCGTGGGGGGACTGATTTACGCTCAGTACCGCAGGGCGATCGAACAAACTGAGATGCTGATTATTGGTGCTGCTACTCTGGCCGTGCTGTGGTTTTTCCCGGCTTTGCAGAAGGCCGCAACTATGATTTATCCCGGTTCTCCGATCGTTGGCGTGTTGTTTGTGGGCTGCTTGGGGGCTTTAGGTGCGATCGCTGCAACAGCGATATTTCGCCTGATTTATAAGTTACTTTCTAATTTCTTTTAATCACTCAAACTAAATTGATGCAAAATCAGAAGTCGATTAACCCGAATTGGGCGATCGCCTGGGGGAATGCCGCCCGATCGCACCCTGCAACTTGGGAAACCGCCGGTTTTGCCATAATTGGAGCTGAACCCACCTTCAGCCCCAATCAGCGATTTGTGCTGGTAGGTGACTGTTCCTTCGATCGCACTTTGTTGCTCAAACAACAGATTGATACCGATGGATTGACGGATTTGGCGATCGTCGGGCGGCTGTGGGAACAGTCGGGGATTGAAACTCTGAGCTTGCTGGAAGGACAGTTTGCGCTGGCTGTGTGGGATTTAGAGGAGAAAACCTTGTGTCTGGGGCGCGATCGCGTCGGAGCCAAAACGCTCTATTACACCCGTGCGGGAAATACTCGCTGGATTGCGCCTCGACTGCGATCGCTCAATCCGTATCACGATCGAACACTCGATTTGGTTGCTTTGCGCGACTATTTGTGCTGTGCGTTTGTACCGGGAGCACAAACGCTGTGGGAATCGGTGCGAGAGTTGCGCCCTGGTAGTTACTTGTATTTACCGGATGTTGAGGCGCAGAGATATTGGCAGCCGCAGGAGCAAATTACTAACGCCGATCGCCCTTTGGAATGGCACAGTCAACAAGTGCGATCGCTCTTGGAACAACTGGTGCAAGAAGGGCTACCAGCCGGGGAACCTGTCGCAGCATACCTTTCGGGTGGCATTGATTCAAGTTGCGTGACTGCGATCGCAGCCCGGTTGCACGATCGGCCAGTGCACACTTTTTCGATGCACTTTGGCGCCGAATATCCCAGCGAGATTGAATTTGCCAACATCGTCGCAACACATTGCGGCACCGAGCACCATATTTTAGAAGTTTCGCCCAAGCAAATTTGGGAGTTGCTACCGGAAACGCTGGCTGCTATGGACGATCCGGTGGGGGAAGGCTTGACGGTGCCCAATTTGCTGCTGGGGCGATCGGCAAAACAATTCGCAGATGTGGTACTGAATGGGGAAGGTGGCGATCCGTGTTTTGGCGGGCCCAAAAATAAGCCGATGTTGCTGAATAGTTTGTATGGTTCGATTCAGGGTAAACCCGATCCGATCGCAGCTTACTTGACTTCGTTTCAGAAATGCTATGTGGATTTACCGCGCTTGCTGAAACCGGAGGTTTGGAATCAGGTAAAAGATGCGCCTTCGGTGTTTGCACAGGAATTGCAACAGACAGAAACGACTTTTTTGAATCGGTTGATGCGGCTGAATATTGAGTACAAAGGGGCCGATTACATTTTAACTAAGGTGAATAATCTGACGGCTGCTGCGGGGCTAAAAGCGCGATCGCCTTTATTCGATCGGCGGATGGTGGCGCTGAGTTTGCAAATTCCGCCAGAATACAAACTTTCGGGTGCCCAGGAAAAGGCTGTGCTCAAGGCTGCTGTTGCCGATTTACTGCCAGATGTCATTGTCAACCGTCCGAAAAGTGGCATGGTAATGTCAATGCAGCAGTGGTTTTTGAGGGATTGGCAACGACAAGCGCGATCGTTGCTGTTGAATCGTCATGCGGCGATCGCACCTTACCTCGATCGGGCATTAATTGAGGAGTGGCTAAACTATCGGGGCGAAGTTTTTCCCCGCTACGGGCTGAAGCTGTGGCTGTTGGTGACGCTGGAAATTTGGTTACAGGTGAATCGTCGTTAGGGAGTGTTTTTAAATGACGGGCAAGTTACCCGAAATCAGGACACGGCAGTGCCGTTTTCCTACCATTAATCCGGCGATGGTTGCATTAAATAAATCAGGACACGGCAGTGCCGTTTCCCTACCATTAATCGGGCGATGGTTGCATTAAAACCCGGGCAATCAGATTATTTTGAGGTAGGGAAACGGCATTGCCGTCTCCTCTGTTGCTACGATTATTTTGGGGTAGGGAAACGGCATTGCCGTCTCCTCTGTTGTTTGGCGATCGGATTATTTTGGGGTAGGGAAACGGCATTGCCGTCTCCTCTGTTCCTCAACCGAAACTATCAGAAACAAACACATAGCCGCCACCATATCCCACAGAATTATCCGCTAATATTAAGCCGTCGTTGCTCTGCGGATCGCCACTTTGAGCAAGTCCATAATTCACCACCCGCAACAACCGCTGCGGCGTAAAAGATTCCAATTCCACGAAATTGCCCGCATCTAACCATGCGAGTTCTTCTGCTGTTAAACCTTGCCTCACAGCATCGGGTAATTGACGAGTGCTTTGTGCCATTGTTTGAGATTGTTGTACAAACATATCGCGAGTTTCCCAGATTTGACGGGGAGAAATGCCTAAATCAAAAATTGTGACGGCTTGATTTGCAAACCAGTTTGGACTGGTTCGCAGTTGATGGACTAAACTAACTCCAGCAGGATTCGCATCGTGCAGTGCATAGACTTTTAAATCGGCATTGCGTCGCAGCATTTCGATTACTGTGTCGAAGATGCTTTGGGGATAGCCGCTGATGCTGAGAATGGCGCAGTTGTTCTCAAAATGGACGTTGTTGGCAATCAGGAATTGGGCGGTTTCGTCACTGTCGCAGATGATTGCGCGATCGAAACTGTAGGCGCTGACTTCGGGATCGATGCTGGCAGATAAAGCTTGTTGGCGAGGTGCAGGGAGGAGTTTTTCTAGTGTACCGTTTACTCTTTGCCAGTCTAGCAGCCACTCATTACTCTGGGCTTGATTGACTAGAAATATTTCACCAGTTATCTGTGGACTATTTTTTTGTGAAACGCCCAGCCAGTAGGAAAATAGTCCTAGGGCGATCGCTGCAATGTATCCTGGGACATAGTTCAGTATCAAGCTTCCTGAAATCCCTGTTACTAAAATTATTATTCCTAAAGTTTGTAAATTTGTGGCATTAATTCTTCTGTTGCGAGCACTTTGCTCGGTAGATTTGCTTTTGGCAAAAAAGCCCCCAATCCAAATAATATTTAAAACAGTCCACACTATCAAAAATCCCACAGTGTTAGAAAAAATAAAGCTCATGAATAAACCGCCAACGATTAGAATTATAAAGCTCTGGATTAAATATTCTAAAACCCACTTCCAGAGGTTAGATGACGTGCGATTTTTTAGCCGTTTATCCATCAAATACAAAAACTGTTTGGGCGTAAAAAATAACATATTTTGGCTGGAGATATCTGCGATCGCATTCTTGAAAAATGGATCGGTGAAGGCGATTTTTTGATCGGTGATAGTAGTGGGATCAAATACAAAGGGATGGTTGCAATTCTTACAGTGACCTGAGTGGGTGGTACGATCGCGCAAATTGTTGTCGGTGTTACACTGGACGCATTTCATTCCCATTTCGGTTACTCCTGATTGATTTAATGGATTTATTGGTAGTCAGAAACCGGGTTTTTTCGAGGATACTTCGTTACAACCCAGATTCTGCTAAAAACCCGGTTTCTTTGGTTGTGATGCAAGTATTCAGAAACCGGGTTTTTTCGAGAATACTTCGTTACAACCCAGATTCTGCTAAAAACCCGGTTTCTTGGTTGTGATGCGTAAATCCCGTTTAAAATACTTGCCCGTTTAACAAGATGGAATAGTCTTCTCGCTGTCGAATTAATCGATCGCCCTTAGCATCAATCAACACCTCAGCAGGGCGGGGGCGGTGCAGAAAATGCGACGACATCGCATAACCGTAAGCCCCACTATCCAAAATTGCGAGATTATCTCCAATTTGCAGTTTCGGTAGCCAACAATTGCGCCCCAAATAATCCCGCGAATAAGTCGTGTTGCCGCAAATATCCGTTTCGTATCGCGATACATCGCCGGTTTCCCAAGTTGCGATCGCCCGATAGCCTCCGTGTACCGCAGGCACTGATAGATTTGATACAGTGGTATCGACTCCGACTATTTGCCGATGGCCCAACCACTTCACAGACACAACTTTTGCTAGCAAAATACCGCAACCTGCGATCGCGGATCGTCCCGGTTCAATTACTAACTCGATCGGGCGAGATAAAGCACTCAACCGTTCAGTAATCGCCATACCAAACTCCCCCCAGTCAAACACCGCACCGCCTCGATAGGGATAGCCAAAACCACCCCCAAAATCGAGAATTCGCCAATCGGGTAACTGTTGGGCGATCGCAATTAGGCGATCGATTACTTGCGTAAAAGCACCAGTGGCATTAGTTCCAGTCCCCCGATAAAAATGCAGTCCAGTGATGCTAAAACCATGCTGCTGCGCGATTTCGTTGGCTTTTTCAAATTCAGCGGGATTTAGTCCGATACGGCTGTCTCCCGTCAATTCGGGTAAGTTGAGCCGCAGTCCAATTTCGGGACAGATTAATCGCGGTTGACTGCGCGAATATTCGCAAAAATCCTGGAGTTGCGACAGACTATCGAAGTTGAATCGATCAATCTTCCATTCAATCAGTTGCTGAATATCCGCCCGGTTGAGGTTACTGCCAGTGTAGACAATGCGATCGCCCGTAAAACCCGCTTTCAGTCCCAAAAAAACATCACCGGGCGTATTCGCGTGCAGCCCCCAACCAGCTTGCTGAATCAGTTGCAACAAAGCAATATTGCCGTTGGTGACGGTGGCAAAATGAAACTGAACGTGCGGATAGTCGATCGATCGGGTAATGTGTTCTAGGGTTTGACGCAGGCGATCGGCTTGATACACATATAAGGGCGAACCATAGGTTGATAACAGTCGCTGGGCCATTGCTTCGGAGAATGGTGGCGAATGTATTTTCGTTTCATTTGTTAGCAAAGATTCAAGCATATAAAAGAAGTCAGTTGTCAGTAGTCAGTAGTTAGTAGTCAGTTGTCAGTTGTCAGTATTTAGTAGTTAGTTGTTGTTGTTGTTGTTTGTTATTTGTTGTTTGTTATTTGTTGTTGTTATTTTGTAGGGCATTGGATGGTGCGTACCCGCCCTCATTTGTTGGTTGTTAGTTGTTGGCTGCTAGTTATTGGTTGTCATAGCTAAATCATTTGTAAATTTCTTACTCCCTCCCCTTAGTAAGGGGAGGGTTGGGGTGGGGTAAAAAGTTGACGACTCATTGAGGATTGCTATAGTTGTTAGTTGTTGGCTGTTAGCTGTTAGTGCTGTCGCCCCCCGATCTTTCCGTCCAACTTCATCAGGAATAAGGAAGATTAAATCTATCCCAAAAAGGCTTTTTTAAACAGGCTTTCCGGTCTGTTCGACAAGAAATATGGTCTATGTCTATTGTAAAATCGAGTAAATAGTAGTCAACTATCAACTGTTAACCTCCTTCGATATTTCCAAATGCGTTGTCCGATCGCCGGTGGCAACCAAAAAACATGATCCAGCGATCGCTTAACTGGAATTTCGCCTAAAACTTCGGTTCGCCATGCTTGCCACATCAGCAGCAACCAGAGATTGTTGCCAATATATCGATCGCGCATGGCAACTCCGAGTTTTCCCGATAACATCGAGTCCGCTAAATGCGGTTGCCAGGATTTTTGCGATCGCAGTACGTTCGGATTCAGCCGAGATCCGATCGCACTCCAAAACTCCCGGTAATACCACACCTTCAACGGCACACCCATCCCGCGTTTTTCCCGCCAGACAATTTCCGGTGGCAACCAACGTTCGGAGGCTTTTTTGAGGATGTATTTTTCGCACGCACCTTGCAGCAGCAGCTCGCCAGGGAGTTGAAACGTCCAGTCCGTGAGGTCGGGGTCGCAGAAGGGCGATCGCACCCACAAACCGCAAGCAAAGCCCAATACGTTTGCCCTCGGCTGGATGTTTTGTGCGCCTTTGAGCATCAGCGAAGCCCGCCGCAGTTTGGCTAGCAGGGATGGACAGGTGTCGGTACCGATCGCATCTTGCAGGTAAACGCTTAAATCGTGGGATTGAGTGCGATCGAGCATTTCGGGTGTAAAAATCTGTTTTTCATAACCATAAAATCGCTGGAATGTCCGCAAATACTGCTGTTCAAAGGTTTCTTTGCCCGCTGGATGTTCTGCGCTGTAAACTCCGTGTGCAATCAAGGGTTTGTTTGTCCATCCGGCAAATAGCTGATCGCCGTTTTCGCCATTGAATACGACTCGCACGTCTTGCGCCGCCGCCTGTTTGAGCAAAAACAGCGGGGCTGTTGTGCCGTCTCCGTAGGGTGAATCGAGGGCTTTGGCGGTTGGCCCGATCGCGCCCAAGATTGCATCGCCCGTCGCCGCCACTCGGATTAGCGGAATCCCGAAAAAGTCGGCAACCTGTTGCGCGTAGGGCAATTCGGAATAGCTTTCGACACCAAAATCGAGGGCATAGGCGCGGACTTTCAAGCCTGCTTTGACTAGCAGCGCTGTCACTAGGGAAGAATCAATCCCGCCTGATAGCAAAACGCCGACTGGCTCGTCGATCGGCAAATCAGCCACCTGTCGATCGATCGCCTGTTGTAACAGCGTTTGCAATTGTGCGATCGCCTCGTCTTCACTCCGCAGTAATTGCGGCGCTTCTTGCCAAGCTGATTTGAGCGATCTCACTTTCGGCTGAGACTTAACATCGGCGATTTCCCACAGGATCTCCGTTCCGGCTGCTACGGATGCAATTTGCTCGATCGCAGTTAACGGCGTTGGTACGTAGGAAAAACAAGCATAACTGTGTAGGGCGATCGGACTCACTTCAGGAGAATCAATCAGCGGTAGCAGCAATTGCATCTGCGTCGAAAACCAGATTGTGTCTTGCGATCGCATCCAGTAAAGCGGCACTCGCCCAAACGGATCGCGCCCCAGCCGTAGCTGTCCCGTTTCCACTCCAGCCCAGACATCTCCCGGAAAATCCGTCGGTTGAAATCGCCCGCAAGCATTCAGCGTCACTGTGTCAGCCGCCAGGATTGATGCAGAGGCGATCGCCCATTCTGACAATTTGCCCGATCGGATGCAGTAATTAGGCACTAAACGGCGCAAGGTTTTTGTGAGATCCGTTTGTCCCCAATAGCCGATGAAATGTGCAGGTTTTGCGATCGCACCCATTTATATCATTTCCGGTTGTATTGGTATTGTTCAAACAGTTAACAGTTAACAGTTAACAGTTAACAGTTAACAGTTAACAGTCAACATCATTCCGGTGCAACCGGAAATGATCTTATTTCACCACGAAAGGTTCACTGCCGATCGCGCGCCCATCCAAGGACATCCGAACCTCCCAGTTTCCCGGCGGGGAAGCAGATCCGAGGTCATAAAAACAGTAAGTATTCCAAACTGGTGTATCGATCGTGCGAGTCTGATACTTGTTCTGATGAACAATTTGACCGCCGGGATTAGTCCAGTCGCATTGCAGAGACAACCGATTGCCGATCGGAGCATTTTTCAACGTCACCTGGTAGTAGATGCGGGGATTGATTTGACGGTTGACTTGACTGAGGCTATCACCACCCTTTTTCGATAGCGAAATCCTGTCTTCTGTTGACGCAACTTGAGCATTTTGCTGCTGTCGATTTTGCCCGAATAGAATGCCGATCGCGATCGCCGAAATCACAACCGCAGTCGAAGCGATCGCAATCCAACGATTCCGTCGCTGCTGTTTTTCCAAGGCTTCGCGGCGGTGCATTTGGGCGATCGCATCTTCCAGAAGTTCATCAGGCAAATTCAACTCCCGTAAAATTTCTCTTACCCGATCGGTTCCCAATTCTAACTCACGCTGGTTTGATAACCTATCGATTTCAGCGACAACCTGTGCTAACTGATCTTGAGTAAGTCGAGTTTCCATAGAGTTTTCCAGTAAAAATCAGATATATAAATCACCCCTCTCTTCTCTTCCTCCGCGCCCTCTGCGCCCTCTGCAGTTAAATTATCCATATTATTTAATAAATAATTCTCAAAGTCAATTCATAAAAATCATAACTTTAACATCATAAAAATCATATTTAGATCAAATCCAGACTAGCAAATTCCTCCACCTTCGGAAAATTTAACTTTTCTAAATCCAGTATTTCCTGCTGGCGATTCAACCAAATTGCCTTTAAACCAGAATTTTTAGCACCACAATAATCAGCCTTAAAACTATCGCCAATATGCAACACATTTGCAGCAACACAGTTGTGCTTTTGTAAAGCTGCCGTGAAAATTTTAGAATCTGGCTTAGCAGCACCTACTTCGGTAGAGATTGTCACCGACGTGAAATATTCTGCTAAATTTAATGCTTTTAAGACTGCATAAATTCGCGAATCAAAATTCGAGACTATTGCTAATTCAATTCCTTGTTGCTGCCACTTATTTAATGCTGGGAATACGTCGGGATAGACGAACCAAGGCTCGGCGGTGGCAAAATGAGCGTAGAGTTCGGCAAAGAAATTTGGAAAGTCTGAGAATTGATGGAAAACGCCTGCTATTTGAAATGCTTTCGCGGAAACTGTCAGCCACCATTCAAATTCTAGCTGGGGAATTTTTGCTGCTTCTATCCCAGGAAATGCCATCGGACTGGCTGTGGCAAAACTTTGGGAAAATGCTGCATTTAACTCTTCGCTTTTAACGGCAACTCCAAATTTTTTGGCTAGTTCTGCGTAGACTTCGCCGACGTTGCCGCGAACGTCAAATAATGTACCAGCGGCGTCTAAAAAAATTATTTTTGTCATTAGTTATTGGTTATTTGTTAGTTGTTAATTGTTATTTGTCATAGAGTTTCCGGTTGCATCGGAATTATCAGAAATTAGGAGACGGCTTGGCCGTTTCCCTACAATTAATCAAGGTAGGGACTAAGGCCAAGCCGTCTCCTCTATATCATAAGTTAATTGTTAGTCATAGAGTTTCCGGTTGCATCGGAATTATTAGAAATTAGGAGACGGCTTGGCCGTTTTCCTACAATTAATCTGGCGTAGGGAAACGGCCAAGCCGTCTCCTCTATATCATAAATCAACAGTTAACAGTTAACAGTTAACAGTTAACAGTTAACAGTTAACTATTACTTTTTCAGTAAATCCTGAATTGGTTTGCTAATCCAATTGAAACCAACTTTCAGTTGGTGGTCAAATGTGGGCATCCGATAGAGATAGGCTAGGCGGCGAGCAATGTGTGCTAGTTGTCCGTCGAGTTTGATTCCTAAACCTGTGAGGGTGGCGTTGTCTATTCCTAATGTCATCATTTCTCCTAGCGGCTGGTAGCGGAAAGGTAGTAATGGACGATCGCTCAGGGATGCCCAAATGTTCCAGGCGGTGTAGTCGGCTTGCTGGAATGCTGTTTGAGCGGTGGAGGGGACTTTTTGACCGGTTGCGTCGTGACATTCTGCTATGTCTCCCAAGGCAAATATGTCGGGATGGTCGATAATTTGCATCTGCGGATTCACTATTAGTTGACCGCGACGGTTTTGTTTGAGGGGTAGCGATCGCACTGTTTGACTAACTTTAGTTCCTACTGTCCACAATACTATGTCTACGGGGAGAACGTCTAATTGTCCTTTGTAGACTAAGGATATGGTGTCGGATTCGATCGCCTCTACTGATGTTTCTAAGTCGATCCACACTTTGCGCTTTTCTAGTGCTTTGTTGGCTGCTTCGCGGTTGAACTCTGGCGATGTCTGCAGAATTGTGTTGCTTTGTTCGACTAACCGGATGCGACCTTTGTCTCCGAGTCGATCGGCTAATTTACAAGCTAATTCTACTCCCGAATAACCGGCACCGACGATCGCCACCCGAATTTTGTCGGTATTGCTGGATTCGAGAAACCGCAATCTTTCTTCCAAGCTGTAGGCGTCCTTGAGGGTGCGGAACGAATAAGCGTATTCAACGGCTCCTCTTACCATATCGAGAGGGGTTTCGCCACCTAAAGCTAAAACGAGGCGATCGCACGGAATTTCTGGCCCGTCGCGTAACTCCACTCGCTTCTGGTCTAAGTCGATGCCCGATACAGTGCCTTGACAAAAGCGCACGCCTGTGGTTTCCAATAGTTCGGCAAACGGCGGGGCGATTTCCCAGGTTTGGAGTTCACCGGTGAGGAGTTCGTACAGCAGGGGAACGAACAGGAAGCGATCGCGCCGATCGACTAGGACTATTTCGGGTTTTTCGGCTTTGGAGAAGGGTAACTGACTCAAGCGCAGGGCTGTGTAGAGTCCGCCGAAGCCTCCGCCGAGAATGCAAATCCGGGGTTGTTGTTGAGTCATGGTTTTTGTTTGAGGGCGATCGATAGCAAGGCAACTTCTCTTATTCTAACGAGAGTGGGGAATTGGGGAAGTGGCAGCGGGGGGAGATAGTCTAATGGTGTAATGGGGAGAGAGCATCTGTAAAGTTTGCCACAAAGTATTTTTTGTTACAGTGCGAGCTTAAGAGTTCGCCAGATCAAAAGTAAAACACAGATGATCCCAATGGAGATCGGGGGAGAGGGGGAGATGGGGAGAATAGTCCGATGGGGAAAGAGAAAGATAGTCTAAAGGCGAGAATCGGAAAAATATTTCCCGAACATCCATGCGTTAAATCCCTTAAATCCGTTATCAAATCCCTTGGCGAACGACCTTCTGCGTTCTACATAATATCTTTGATTAGCTTTGCCTATTAGCCAGGATAAAGTTTTTTGAATGTTAGTCCAAGTAATTTTGTACTATATTAGTTGATAGCGGATTATTGTCCCAATTAAATTCATTTTTTATACAGGCATCTACTCTAACACTTGCCCCCACACTCACAAGTGACTAAATTATGCAAACTTCCTCCAATTCTTCTAAATTTAATAACGGCGATCGCCATAACGAAGACAACTCAGCTTTGTTAAGCAGCGAAGCACGCTATAAAAACTTAGTAGCTAATATTCCCGGTGCTGTCTACCGCTGTACCTGCGAGGGTACGGGCGACGGCGGATTCACAACACGGACAATGGCGTTTTTGAGCGAGGCAATTCAAGAAATATCAGGCTATCCATCTTCTGATTTTATCAACGATCGCGTCCGTTCTTTTGCCAGCATTATCCATCCTCAAGACTGCAAAAATGTGGATGCTGCTGTCCAAAAAAGTGTAGCAACAAAAACTCCGTACATTCTTGAATACCGTATTGTCCGGGCTGACGGCGAAATTAGCTGGGTTTGCGAAAAAGGCCGATCTGTTGGCGGCGAGGTGGATGAGGCTAGAGGAAAACAAGAGGGACAAGGGAAAATTGAGGGGTTTTTGTCTGCTGCGGATTCGCCGATTTCGTCCGCAAATTTTCAGTCGCGGGTTTTTTATATCGACGGAGTGATTTGGGATATTACGGAGCGCAAACAAGCTGAGGAAAAGCTGCGAAATACAGAAGATTTTCTGAAGGCGGTACTGCAAAATCTGCCGATTAGCGTGTTTATTAAAGATGCTACGGAACAAAAATTTATTTATTGGAATAAAGCCAGCGAAAATTTATTTGGCTATTCCAGCGATGAAGTGCTTAATAACAATGCTGCTGATTTGTTGGAAGCAGAGCAGGCAAATTACTTGCAAACACAAGATTTAGAAGTATTGGCTACGGGAAAATGTGTGGATTTGCCAGAACAAACTATTCAACTACCGCGCCGGGGAAAGCGGATTTTGCAGGCCAAAAAAGTTCCTTTGTTTGACAGTTCGGGTACGGCTAAGTACATTCTGGGTATTGCTCAAGATATTACGGAAAGTAAAAAAACTGAAACAGAATTGTTGCGGTTGGCGATCGTGGCTCAAAAAACGCAAAATGGTGTGATTATTACTGACGATCGAGGCTGCATTGAATGGGTGAATGAAGGGTTTACTCGGATTAGCGGTTACAAGCTAGGAGAAGTGCTGGGAAAAAAACCGGTTGATGTGCTGCAAGGCCCTCACACTGACCCGTTAACTATTGCTCAAATGCGATCGGCTTTGGCGACAGGTGAACCGTTTAATCAGGAAATTTACAATTACAGCAAGGATGGAAAAGGTTATTGGGTGGCGATGTCGATCGTGCCGATTTATCAAGAAACTGGGAAACTAGAAGGTTTTATTGCGGTAGAAACTGATATTACCGATCGCAAGCAAGCAGAGGCAACAGTGAGGGAGAGCGAGAGTTATTACCGCTGCATTGTCGAGACGGCTTCGGAGGGCGTTTGGATGTTTGACGGTGATAGCACCACGACTTTTGCTAACTCTCGGATGGCGGAAATGCTGGGGTATAGTGTGGAGGAGATGCTGGGGCGATCGCTATTTGAGTTTATCGACGCCGAGGCGAGGGAAATAGCTGAAGGTTACGTAAAGCGCAGGCGACAAGGTATTCGGGAACGCCACGATTTTAAGTTTACTCGCTCTGATGGATCTCACTTGTGGGCGATCGTCTCAGCGACACCGATGTTCGATGACAAAGGCGAATTTTCAGGTGTTTTGCGGATGATTACCGATATTAGCGATCGCAAACAAGCCGAAGCCGAACTGCGACAAACTCTCCAAGAATTAGAATTTGAAAAATTTGCATTAGATGAATCTGCGATCGTCTCGAATACCGACGAATTCGGTGTCATTACCTATGTCAACAACCAATTTTGCGAACTCTTTAAATACAATCGAGAAGACTTGATCGGCAAAACCCACAGACTTGTCAATTCAGCTTATCATTCACCGGATTTTTTCAAGCATCTTTGGTCTACCATTCGCCAAGGAAATGTTTGGCGGGGAGAGATGAAAAATCAAGCTAAAGATGGCACATTATTCTGGTTGGATACAACTATTGTACCTTGCTTAAATTCTAACGGAGAACCCCATCAATATGTAGCAATTCGCAAAGATATTACCGATCGCAAACAAGCAGAAGAAGCAGTGCGCCTTTCGGAAAGTCAATTGAGGAACAAAAATGAAGAACTTGCCAAAGCGCTGCGGGACGTGCACAAAACTCAAAGCATGATGGTTCAAAATGAAAAAATGGTGAGTTTGGGGCAGTTAGTAGCTGGTGTAGCTCACGAAATCAACAATCCAGTTAGCTTTATTTACGGCAACGTCATGCACGCTGACGATTACTTTAAAGACTTGCTAAAAATGCTGCAACTTTACCAGGAGGAATATCCTCAACCAACAGCAGCAATTCTACAAGAAATAGAGGATGTAGATTTGCATTTTCTGCTCAAAGATTTGCCAAAACTGTTAACATCGATGAAAATGGGAGCCGAGCGAATTCGTCAAATTGTGCTGTCGCTGAAGAATTTCTCGCGATTGGATGAAGCCGAACAAAAACAGGTTGACATTCACGAAGGGATTGACAGCACTTTGTTGATTTTGCAGCACAGGTTAAAAGAAACGGCAGGACATCCGAAAATTACGCTAGTCAAAGAGTTCGGTGATTTGCCTCGCGTACAGTGTTATGCCGGACAGTTGAATCAGGTTTTTATGAATATTATCGGTAATGCAATAGATGCTTTGGAAGAAGCAATGGAGACGGGACATTGGGCAGATGGGGAACCTGCGCCTATTCCTTCTTGTCCTTCGCCGACGCTGTGGATTTGTACTGGTGTAAAATACGAACAGGATGCTGTTGCGGATCATTCTGTTGGGGATGCTTCTCATATTGTGATTCGGATTGCTGACAACGGGCCGGGGATTCCGCCAGAGGTTCATCAAAGGCTGTTCGATCCGTTTTTTACTACAAAAGAACCCGGTAAAGGTACGGGTTTGGGGTTGTCTATCAGCTATCAAATTGTGGTAGAAAAGCACGGCGGTGAGCTTAAATGTCATTCTGCACCGGGTCAAGGTACGGAATTTGCGATCGAGATTCCTGTCGCTAGAAGTCAGTAGTTAGTAGTCATTAGTCAGTAGTTATTAGTCATTAGTCATTAGTTATTGGTTATGGGTTATTGGTTATTGGTTACTTGCTACGAATTCCCAATTTCCCATTCTCAACTCCCAATAACAAATAACAGTCAACAGTCAACAGTCAACAGCTAACATTCAACATTCAACATTCAACATTCAACATTCAACCAATGAATTATAAGGTAATTTACGACGGCAATTGCAATCTCTGCGTCACCTTGGTGCAGTTACTGGAAAACTTAGATCGAGGGCAGAATTTTGAGTATATTTCTATGCAAGATTTAGAGGGATTAGATCGCTTTGGGATCACTGCCGATGATTGCGAAATGGGGATGATTTTGATAGATTCACAGAATCTAGAAAAACGCTGGCAAGGTAGCGATGCGGCGGAGGAAATCGGGCGGATATTGCCTGCTGGTGAGGTGTTTGTGGCGGCTTACCGCGCTATGCCGGGGATGAAGTGGATGGGCGATCGCCTGTACGAACAAGTCCGCGATAACCGCTATACTTTGTTTGGCAAGCGATCGACAACGTACAAATCTGTTTATGCGGTTGGCTGTAGGTCGATCGAGAATTGCGACAATCCCGACTTAAAACCCGGTTCGTAGTGAGGACTTTAGTTTTTTCCATCGAGGATAATTTAATTTAATACGGACTAAAGTCCTCACTACAAGCCTTAATAAGGACTAAAGTCCTTACTAAAAGCTTGATTTATGATGTGTAATTAACCAGAAATTAATATTAGCTATTAAACAAATTGAATATCTCGCGGCAAAAGTGTTTGAGCTTTTCGGCAGACTCCGCAACAGGTTCAGTTTCACCCACAAAATCCCAATTTTCCACGGTAGAAAAGCGCCACTGCTGACCGTTATGATCGTAACCGGCCGCCTCAACCCCGATCGCCCGCCGAGATCCTTCGACTGGATCTTGGTAAAATCGGATTTGAATCAGGATGCTGCGGCTTTGCAGCAAGCGGCTTCTACCGGGGAAATGGAAGCCAATGTCGATCGAATCTGGATCTACAAGTTCTCTGGTATCCTCGTCATTCATCCAAGGCTTCAAATCGACTTTCGCATCCGGGAATTCGGACTTGAATAAATTAACAACAGCAGCAATTTTGCTGGCAACTTCTATATTTCTGGCTTGTTCGGCAGCGTTCACTCGAAAAACTCCTATCAAATACAGTTATTACATGATTTAGCTAACAATGTAACTGCATACTGCCTGCTTTAAACAGTGAACTGTGGACTATTTGATAGATATTTAGGAATTGACAAATTTCCAAATGTGTGTTAAGCACAAGTCATACATTTTAGATTTTAGATTTTAGATTAAACAATTGGCAATGAGTAATTCTTTAAGGGTGCGGAATAAATTTTATCAAAGCGGCAGGGCG
This sequence comes from Tychonema sp. LEGE 07196, assembly GCF_963890365.1. Taxonomy (NCBI): domain Bacteria; kingdom Bacillati; phylum Cyanobacteriota; class Cyanophyceae; order Oscillatoriales; family Microcoleaceae; genus Tychonema; species Tychonema sp. LEGE 07196. The sequence goes on from NZ_CAWPRX010000108.1 coordinate 53,474, forward strand.
ATCGCAAATTCAGTACCTTCTCCCAGCACCGATTCGCAACTGAGTTTACCGCCGTGGGTTTCTTCCACAATTTGCCTGCTGATAGACAACCCCAAACCCGTACCTTTCCCTACTCCTTTGGTAGTAAATAAATGGTCAAATATTTTAGATTTGACCTCCGATGACATCCCTTGACCGTTATCTTTGATTTTAATCACCACGCTCTGGTTATCCTCGGAGACATGAGTAATAATGGCGATCGTATTCGGTAAAGCTTGAATTTCAGCGTAAGTGCGGCCCTGATTGGATTCCTCAAAACAGTCGATCGCATTTGCCAACAAATTCATAAATACCTGATTCAGTTGCCCAAAATAACATTTAACGGGCGGGATATTGCCGTATTCTTTGATAATTTTAATCGCGGGGCGAGTATCTTGAGCTTTCAGGCGATACTGTAAAATCATCAAAGTGCTGTCGATACCCTCATGAATATTTGCTGACACTTTATTCGCACTGTCAGCGCGGGAAAAAATACGCAAAGACGTGCTAATATTGCGGATGCGCTCTGTACCTGATTTCATAGATAAAAGCATTTTTGGCAAATCTTCGATCAAATATTCTAAATCAATCTCCGATGCTTTATCCTCTAATTCATCTCCAGGATTAGGAAATTTTTCTTGGTAAAGTTGCAAGTAATCAATCAAATCTAAGCTGGCCTCAGCAGCAGCATCAAGATTGCCCGCAATAAAACCGAGCGGATTGTTAATTTCGTGAGCAACCCCTGCAATCAAATTGCCCAAAGCCGACATTTTTTCGCTTTGAATCAGTTGCAGTTGCGCCTGTTGCAGTTCATTGAAAGATTTTTCTAACTGTTGAGATTTCTCTTGCTCCCGCGCGTACAAACCAGCATTTTCTACGGCAATAGCAACTTGAGAAATTAACACTTTGAATACTTCTACTCTCTCTGCTGTAAAAGCTCCTACCGTCACAGCATTTTCTAGATAAATTATTCCGCGCCGCTGAGATTGATAAATCATCGGCAAACAGAGAATTGATTTTGGTTGATATTTCTGAATGTAGGTGTCCACCTTAAAAGGTTCGGTGACAGTCGCATTGTCTAAAACCAGATGCTTTTGACTCCGGTGTACGTAATTAATCACAGATAGGGGTACATCTTGACGATTTTCTACGGGAATAGACGGTAAAAGTGTCACTTTATCCTCCGCAAAACTGCCAGTAGCTTCTATGCAGAGAATATCGTTTTTCAGCAGCAGCAGCACGACTTTTTGAGCCGCCGCATTTTCTAAAATAATTTTGATTAATTTTGTCAACAATTTTTCAAGAACAATTTCACCGTTAAGGACTTGCGCCGACTTAATAAAAGTAGCTAAGTCTAAGAAATCGCCTAAACTACCACTGGTAGTATTTCCCATGGTTGTGCGGTTGACATCGAGGGTTGAGGTTTGAATTGTGCGCGTCTGTGCTGCTAAGAAAGGATGTGTTGACTCTAAGTCTTTAACTTTAGCTGTGGCTCCCCAATGGATATATCCATAATAGGCTTTAGTCAGATATGCTTGAAAAACTACCTCTTTACCCAAAGCTTGATAAAATTTTCCTGCTAATTCATAGGCTAATGCTTCCTCTTGAATGTAACCATTTTTGGCAGCTCCAGAAATTGCGCGATCGTACAAATCCATTGCTTCGGTATTTTTCCCCAACACTCGCGCTTTCTCGGCTGCTACCAAGTCGTATTTGTGTTGATAATTCATCGGAGCATCAACTGCCCATTTTTTCATCTTCTTTTGGTGGCGCAGCACTTTTTTCAGATATTGCTTTTGCTCCCCTTTCTCAGCTTGGGGATACAAAGCGAGAAGACTTATAGAAGAGTAAAAATTATTCAGAGAAACTACATAAAATCCGGCTACTGCTTCTTCATATTTTTCAAATAGCCTTGAATTTTCTAAGGCTTCCGCGTAGTTTCTGAAGATAAAATTAAGCTGAGTTTTGGCATGATAAACCAAACTCACTAAAAAAAAGTTTTCAGCTTCTATTAAAACGGGGAGCGTTTTAACTTCATTAAATCTATCACCAACTAAATGGCAGGGTTCGACAGCTTGACCGCGCAAATTGAGGGCTGTCTGCCTGCCTATACTTAGATACTGTACAGCCATTTCTAGTTGAGATTGCTGCATTATTTTCATATATTTACCAGTCTCATGCTCCACCAAATCGAGAGGCTCTCCTATCGACATTTTTTTGAAGCAATATTGACCTATACAATAACTCGCATACTCCAATTCTCCAGTTTCCATCCCTGTTTGAAAACCTTCCTTGAGAACGCTTAATCCTGAGTTAACCTCGGTTTTCCAGTGTAGAATAAAACAACCCAAGAGTGTATAAACTCTACTTTTCATTGAACGGGATGGAAATTTGTCTAACATCCTAGTGGCCAGTTGACCGCATTGGTATGCCAAACTAATGTCCCCTAGCCGGCACATAACTACGCCATAATAAAGGTAGGCAATACTTGCATAAGGCGAATTGCCATATTTAATGCACAGGTTGACCATCCTAAATGCCAGCAGCGCTACCAGGCGGGGTTTTCCCTGAACAGCAGTGCTGATAATCCCTGATAAAATTCGCATGGCTGCTTGTTGATTGGGATCTGTCATTTCTGGCAAGTTAGCTAAATCCTCAATTCGTTTCAACCCCAAGCTCAGTTTTGTCTTGATCAGTCCCGGCACAATATTTAGCGCGTTGGGGTTTTGAGGAAAAGAAATGCCTAACAGTTTCAGCACTTCCAGTCCTGTATTTAGTGCTTCTACAAGTCTAATTTGAGCATTGTAAGATTGGATTTGAAGTTCATAAACATTCATTTTTTCCAGTAAATTTTTAGCTTTTTCCAGTACGATATCGACCAGTTTTTTGGAATTTTCATAGTTGCTGTTTAAGTATTCAGCTTCTGCTGTTGACTCGTAAATTGCTAATGTTAATTCATACTGACTTTGCCAACAATCCGCTGGCAATAATTCCATAGCCACCCGCAAATACCTAACAGCAGCTTCATAAGCACTCGCGGCTTTTGCCTTGCGTCCAGCCGTTAAATTTAATCTTGCTAAATCAATTTTTTCGACTGGCTGGCTAATCGTGTCAATTCCGACATTCAACTGATTGACAATATCAAAGATGTTTTCTTCGAGCTTTTCTGGTGGAGTATTATGTAACAGTAATTGACCGATTTTTAAATGGGTGGATTGCTTTTTATCTTCGGGAATTAGGGAATATGCGGCTTGCTGGACGCGATCGTGCAAAAATTTGTAACTAACCCGCGAAGTATCTAATTTGAGATTAATTGATTCGGCTCGAGTGAAAACCAAAGGAATCCGATAAGCATCGCTCAAGGGCAGAATTAACCCTGCTTGCAAAGCTGAATAAAGTTCAGTGGCTGTAGTATTAGCTGACTCTTCTCTGACAAGTGACAGCACATCTAGAGCAAATTTATCCCCCACACAAGCTGCTAATTTCAACATTTTTTGCGTGGCTGCGGGGAGTTTTTCAATGCGGCTGGCTACCAGTTCCACCACACTTTTATCGGTAATTCCAATGGCTTGAATTTCATCGATACTCCAATTCCAGCCCCCTTTACCTTCTTCATTGGTAACGGGAGATATCATGGGACTAAAGTCATATTTTAAAAGATTTTCTTGATAAAGTGCTTGGAGTAGTTGCGTCAAGAAAAAAGGATTGCCGCCAGTTTTATTGCAGATTAACTCTGCTAGATTCTTTACTTTTTCTCTGCGACTGTTAAGTGTTTCAGCGATTAATTCAATCACATTTTCTAAATCCAGCGGTTGCAGCACGATATTGTTGACAACCGTACCCGTCTTTTCAATCTCTTCTAGAGTTTGAATTAAAGGATGAGTGGGACTAACTTCGTTATCTCGATAAGCACCGATTAGCAACAAATATTGCTGGTCAGGGTCAGTTATCAGTATTTGCATTAACTTTAATGTTGCTGAATCTGCCCACTGCAAATCGTCTAAAAAAATCACTAGCGGGTGTTCTTTTTGCGCGAAAACGCGAATAAATTCTTTGAATACTCGATTGAAGCGATTTTGCGATTCTACAGGGCCGATTTCTGGGACTTCTGGCTGTTTGCCAACGATTAATTCAAGCTCAGGAATTACATCGGCAATTACTTTACCGTTTGTTCCTAAAGCTGTTAAAATTTTAGTGCGCCATGTTTGTATAGAAGGAGCGCTTTCTGTTAGCAACTGGCGCAGGAGCGAGTTAAATGCTTGAATCAATGATGCGTAAGGAATATTTCGTTTTAATTGGTCAAATTTGCCGCTAATGAAGTATCCTTTCGAGCGAGTAATTGGTTTGCTAACTTCATTAACTACTGCTGATTTACCGATACCTGAATAACCAGATACTAGCATCAGTTCATTTGTGCCGGATGGGGGCAACTTGTCTTGAAAAGTGGTTGAGGTTTCTAAGGAATTGTTAGTTAAACCCCCGCCTACTCGTTCAAATGCTGCTAATAGTTGGTTGACTTGATTTTCCCGACCGTACAATTTCTGGGGAATTAATAACTGACTGAGAATATCTAAGCGTCCGGGGGTAAAATCGGAAACTTGGCCAGTCGTTTCTAACTGATGCAAACAATTTTCTAAATCTGCTAATAATCCGGCTGCACTTTGATATCTTTCTTCCGCATTTTTTGCCATCAATTTCATCACTATCTCTGAGATGGCGGCGGGAACTTGTGAATTCAACTGATGCGGTGAAATTGGTTGTCTGGCGATGTGGCTGTAAACTATTTCTAAGGGGTCACTGCTGGCGAAAGGCAGTTTACCTGTCAGCATTTCATACAAGGTAATTCCGAGAGAATAAAAGTCGGTGCGGTAGTCGAGGGTGCGGTTCATTCTCCCGGTTTGTTCGGGAGACATATAAGCTAATGTGCCTTCGACGGAGTTGGGATTGTTAAATTGCGGGTTTTCTTTGTTCAGTTTTGTGGCAATGCCGAAGTCGGTGATTTTTACTTGTTTTGTTTGCGAGTTAATTATGATATTGCTGGGTTTGATGTCTTTGTGAATAATCTGATTTTGATGCAGGTATTCTAAGGCTTTGACGATTTGGACGGCGATGTTTAAATTTGCTTGCAGGCTCAAGGTTTCTTTTTCCAGCAGTTGTCCGAGAGATTCCCCGCCAAAATCTTCTAAAACCAGTCCTAATCGGTGGTCAAAGGTTTCGAGACTGATGGCTTTGACGATGTGTTTGCTATCTAAATTTTTGCGGATTTGATATTCGTGTTTGAGGCGGGTAATGGCTTCGAGTGTCGGATATTCGGCTTTCAGGAATTTAAGAATTGTTGCTGACCGATAAGTAGGTGTCTGTCCGCGATAGATAATTGTTTCGACGCCTTCGTGCAGAATAGAGTCGATGCGGTATTCAGAGAAAGTTAACATAAGTTAATTTCTAATTTAACAGGATCTAATTCTGATTATTATAACATTAAGTTACCTGGGCTTTGTGTGATCCAGATCGTGTATTTTAAAATCGCGCATCACAAGTAAAATACACCAAATATGGGAGCTTAAGTTGGGAGTTGCGCGTTGCAAGTCAACGTGCAACTCCCAACTTAAATAAATTTTCAAGGCTGATTTTCAATCGTTTACTACCGTAACTTCACTGACATGAATAATTGATTCTGGTTCCGGCAAAATGCGGACGCGGGCGAATTTTAAACCGCTGACTCCTTGCAGCGACTCTACCATGCCTGTCTGAACTTTTGGCTCAACCCAACCTTCGCGAGACAAGTAGCGCAAGTATTGCTGGTACTCTTCCCACTCGTCCTCGGTTGAATAAACGACTGTCAACATCCCCGACTGGGTGATTCGCTCTTGTGCGTCCTTATCCACGGCTTTTTCGATCCGCTTTTTGACGAGTTCGTAGCGGATGTCGCGGGTGCCTTTGACATCGAACATTTTTTCGGTATTTTCGTTGTGAAAAATGTCAATGGTTGTATTCTGTACTAAGACTAAATGGGCAAGTTCCATGTTAATTTGACACTCGGCTTGCAGGCGAAAAACTGTGCGGGCACAGTCACAAATTGCTCGCAGTTGTTCGTAGCGCAAACTGTGCAAATGAAACGGGCTGAATTTGGGATCGATCGACTTTCCGACATAAATCATGTGATCGATGCCGTCGGTGCATTCGATGTCGCAGTAGTGGGGGATGATTTGCTGCATTTTTTCTTGCCAGCGGGCCCAGATTTCTTGAAGTTTAGTGCCGATTAGGTTCAACATTTGATCGTAGCGGGTACGATCGCTATAAACGCAATTGTGTTCGTTGTCGCAGGCGGATCGGTAAGCTTCAACCGCTCCCAGAACCGTGGGCCCGCACTGTACAAAGTAGTCAAAATATACTTCTAAACGCTCGTTTAAATACTCGGCTGCTCGCACTTCCATATCGACTGTTACTTTTTCTTTTAAATGCTCGATGTAGTCGAGCAAGTCGAGCCGCAGTTGCTCGCCGAGGTGGGTGGTTTGTGTTTGGCAAACGGCATCGGCTATGGCTAAACCCAAGCGAAATTGTTCGAGCAAATCTGTTTGAATTGCTCGGTTTCTTTCGTCGCTGGAACCGCGAATGTCGGAAATTCCGTAGAGGGGATGAACCTCTGCAAAGACGATCGTCTCTGGGGGCAGTCCCCAACTGCGCCTTTCTGCTTCTTGGGCGAACCGCCACTCGACTGCGGGGTGGATGTTGTGAATGTTGGTAAACCGCTGCTGCATGGCTTGTCGCAGGGCTGCAATGAAGGCGGGAATGAGTTCTTGGGCGTGTTGAGCGTCAATGTTGTTGAATTGGTTGGGCCGATCGCACAACAGCCCCACCACGCCCAAAATCCGCTGCCCGCACCCCTCGCGGGTGACAGATTTGACGGCTAGGGGCACGAGGAGCATCGATCGAGTCCCCATTTTTCGCAAAGCTCGATCGCACTCGGTTTCGCATTCCCGACGCAAGTCTGGCACGTTCCAAACTTGATTTGCTGCGGTGGCTTTGAAAAAGTGAGAAGCTTCTAGGGATTGCATTGAATAAACAATCGGCTGCAAATTTTGGTCATCTTTGGCAACTAATAGCTGTGCCTGTTCGCCGTCGGGGCGCAGCAGCAAAGTGCCGTCAGCATGGAAAAGCGATCGCAAACACCGATCGATTCTCTCAAATTTATCTGGCCGCAGCATCGAATTGCGATCGATCAATAACTGAGTCAGCCGCCGTATTTGCTCCTGCACCGTGACATCAACACCTTCTAGCAGCAACAAACCTTCCACCAGGTAATTATCTAAATTTAGTCGATCGGCTAAATTTGCCAGTTGATTCGGCTGCATCAGCCAAGCTTCCAATTCTGCAACAGGCATTAATTTTAAACGAACGTCGGCAAATTCATCTATTTTTGAGTCGATTCGAGTAATTTTTAACTGCTCCGAACCAAACCAAAATTCAATAAATTTAGGTTCGCGGTGTTTGGGATGTTTCATACTCGCCGTGAGAGGTTCATCTAGCAGCCGCAAACTGTCAAGGTCAATTTGATAAAATTGCTTAAACACCCAATGCAAAAGGTGACGGCGGTACAATTGCTCTGCCATTTTGACATCCCCATCCTCGAACAGTTCCAGCAGACTGATGCCAGCTTCTGCAAACCAACCGTTATTAGATTGAGTTACCAAGGGCGTGCCCTCCCAACCCGCCAAGCGGCAAAATGCCGCGTTACCATAACGTATGGCAAAAGTTCCCGGTTCCATGACTGCGATTAAAACGCGGCGATCGCCGAGAAATTGAAACAGTCGCTCTAAATCTTGTTTCCACATTTTCAAGCCTTCAATTTCAGCAGATTTACTGGGTACTTGGGCCGCCAAAGCTTCCAGTAGCTGTTCCATACTTGGTTCGCTTGACATCTTGTCACTGTCTTGCTCTGTTTTAGCGATACTTGCGGTTGACCGTGATTTTACGGAGTTATTGTTGTTTTGAGGGGAAGAGGATTTAGGAGTAGACATAAGCAAAACACCTGAAAGCAGTGGATTTTGTTAAAAAATGAGCGAACGGGGATTTAGAGCGAATGTAAAGAACTTAGATCTTGTTTGTAAAGTTTGTGTATTGGTCTCGGAAACTGGGTGTATTTTCGGACGATCGCCCCAGAAACTTTTACTTTGCTTGACAAACAACCTCTGAGTCTCGACGTTATAGGTGATATTAACGTGTTTGCGGGCTGACGGGTCACACCCATTATAAGCGGTGAGCCGTAGCGGATACTGTCAGCGACTAATGCTATTTGACTCCTCGGCGAAATAGCAGCTTTGGGTTGAACGAGGCACAGCCTTGGCAATTCAAAATTGTAATTAGTAATTGATAATTTGCCAATTGCCATCAATTATTGAGTCTATTGAAGGAATGTAAAATAAAATATCCTTGTTATTTGCCAATGATTTAATTTAAATATATAATGTAAATATTAACATTTAGCAAGGACATATTTATGGCTTTGACGATTAACAATCTCATCGGCGATCTGACTGGATTTCCTGTATTTGCTGGCGGCGGGCCGCGTTTTTTGGCATTCGCTACACCAGATGAGATTGACGTAGAAGAGGGAAATTTGTCGTCTTTTCCGTGGGGAGTTTGGGGACTAGACGGCAACGATACCATAGCAGGTTCGTCGGATTCTAACGAACGGCTGCTAGGAAATAATGGGGATGATATTATCGGCGGTGGCGAGGGGAATGATATCATTTACGGCGGCAAAGAGAACGATCGCCTGGATGGAAATGATGGCAACGATTTAGTTAGGGGCGACGCGGGAAACGACATTATTTTTGGAGGGTCTGGAAACGATGTCCTGCGGGGAGGACAAGGAGACGACGATTTAGACGGCAATGATGGCAACGATTTCTTGGTGGGCGATCGGGGAATTGACGTGCTCACGGGAGGCCCCGGTGCTGATATATTTGTGCTCAGAAGCAACGACGAAGGATTTGGAGTCAATGCAGCCGATGTCATTACAGATTTTAACTTTGACGAGGGCGATCGCATCGGTTTGACTGACGGTTTAACAGAACTAGACCTCCTCTTCACTGACGACAATCTGATCGCTTACGATAACGACGGAATTATTGATGATATGGTGATTCGCAATCGAAGAGACGGACGGATTTTGGGTGTAGTTTTAAACACGGATAACTTTGAGCTTCTCGGTTCCTTTGAAGAAGCCAGTCCGTTTGCTTTGGCAATTAACGGTACTCAGTTCCAGTTTTTGGCTTAATTTTGTGTAGGCGGATTTGATGGGCGATCGAGCTAGTTCTTAGTAGGAATACGGCAGTTTTGCGTAGGGACACGGCACTGCCGTGTCCCTACAGATAGCGCTAACTTTGCAGAATTGATATTAAAACAGTTCTCCATTTAGATTTTTTAGGCTAATCTATACGAAATGTACGAAATGTCATAAAAATCGCGATCGTCTGAAAACCTCCAGTTTTTCGGGTTTTCATAAATTTTATTTTAATCTATACTATTTGGAGTATAAAAAATCTTACTCTTCAGCAATTACCTATGAATAGGGATTATTCGCGGTTTGATTCCCTCACCAGCATCCTAGCAGGGACAGTAGCGGTAGCAGGAATAGTCGTCTTTGCACAAGCACCAGTTTTCGCAAAAACTCCCCAAGAAATTGCCGGATTAGCTGACTCTGTTACCGTCCAGATTAATGGACAAACAAGCGGTAGCGGGACGGGATTTATTATTGCCAAACAAGGTACGAATTACACGGTTTTGACAGCTAATCACGTTGTGGCCGCTCGGGATACCTACACGATTCGCACCAATACGAAAAAAGACTATCTAGTAACCCGTACTGTACTATTACAGAAAGGCCAGAATGCTCCTGATTTAGCAGTCGTAACTTTTAACAGTGCAGAATCTTATCCTGTTGTCACTTTAGGCGATTCCGAACAAGCTGCAGTCGCTACACCAATTTTTGTGTTTGGCTATCCAGGTATTCCAGAAAGCAGAAACTACCAAAAAGATCGTAATTTTGAGTTTTCACCGGGCTTTGTTACCAGTCGTCTCCCCAATCATCCACAAGGTTATAATTTGCGCTACAATGCTGTCACGAAAGGGGGAATGAGTGGAGGGCCAGTATTTGATGGAGAAGGGCGCGTAGTTGGAGTTCACGGAGAAGGCGATCGCGATTACGATCCTGTCACAGATGGAAAAGTCCGCACAGGTTTAGCCATTACTAAAACAGGATTTAATTCAGCGATTCCGATCAATACTTTTATAGCTAAGTTGTCGGATGCGGGCTTAAATCGATCGGCACTTTTGATAAATACCTCTCCCACAGCTAATGTACCTCTGAAACTGAACAATCCCCAAGATGCTAAAACTTATTATGTTCGGGGTTTGACTCGGTTTGACAAGGGAGATTTGTCAGGGGCTGTTGCCGATTTTAATCAAGCGATTCAAACTCAATCTGATTATTCAGAAGCTTATTTTTATCGGGCACTGGCTTATTTTGATTTGAGAGAAATGACCAAAAGTATTGCTGATTATAGCAAGGCGATCGCCCTTAATGCCGGTTATGTTGACGCTTACTACAATCGGGGGCTGGTTTTGTCGGCATTGGGAGATAAACCGGGGGCGATCGCAGATTATACTCAAGTCATCCGCTTGGATAGAAACTTTGCAGCAGCTTACAACAACCGAGGATTAGCGCTTTCGGACTTGGGCGATCAAAAAGGGGCGATCGACGATTTCAATCAAGCGCTGCAAATTAATCCCGGTCGCGCTAACACTTATTTTAACAGAGGATTAGCGCTGTTTCGCATCAATAACGATCGCTCTGCCTTAGCTGATTACACCCAAGCAATTCAACTCAATCCCAGTTATGCAAAGGCTTATGCTAACCGAGGCATTACGTTAGTGAGAATGGGAGATAGACAAGGGGCGATCGCAGATTTGCAGCAAGCCGCCCGTTTATTTCGGGTTCAAGGAATGAATGCAGATGCTCAAAAAGCATTGGATTTGATTAGTCAACTGCAAAGGTAAAAGGTCAAAATCAAGCCCCGCCGAATGGAATTCGGGGCTACACAAACAAAGTCCGCCTTCGCGGACTGAAAATCTCTTTAATTATTCATTCCGCGAAGGCGGAATTCGTTTGTGTAAACCTGGTTTCAACCGCCGAATTTTATTCCAAAAATCTCTTTAATTATTCATTCCGCGAAGGCGGAATTCGTTTGTGTAAACCTGGTTTCAACCGCCGAATTTGATTGGAAATGAGATAATTTTCCCTAAAATCTCACCGTCACCAAAATCACCCGCCGAGGCTGATTTTCCGCTTCAATAGTATACTCAACACGCCCAAAACCTCTCGGCCCAGGTTCAACTAAATCGTAGCGAGATGTCACCGTACCGGCGGCTGTATTGTATTGAGCAAAAACAGCACCGGGATTCCTCCCAGCAGACGCATCCGCATCCCCTCCCCAAGAACCCCAATCATCATCATCCACTCGCGATCTACTCGGCAATAGTGATGCTGCAATTTGTGGAGGCGTGAGTCTTTGATCGGCTAAGACTTGTTGAGCATTATGAATAGCGCACATTGTCGGCCCAGAAATTTTGGTATCGCTATATTGATCTTCCCACTTTTGTACAAACCCAAAACCAACATTCGGGCCGACTTGATCCTGTCTTTGCCTGCCCCACAGCCGACTTACAGATAGAGTATTATCCTCCTCGCTCTTGCCTACCTGACCTAATTCAGTTCTTTTGCTAGTAAAATTGCGATCGACAAATTCTTTATCTGCCCTGCGAATAGCGTTGGCTGCCGCTGATTCTACTTTATTGCTAACATTAGTATTGCCTTGTAAGATTGTTGAGAGAACGCCGGGGATGGGCTGTGCTCCGCAATATTTTTGAATACCGTTAAAAACGCGATCGGCTGATAAGGCACTAATCGGAAATTCTAGGGAATAAGCTTCGGCAGGTTTGGGGAAAAAGATGCCGGATGTTGCCGAAGCAGCAAAAGAAGCGCCACCCCAGATCACGATACGATTAAATTGACGGCGGCTGATGGTCATAATTTATCTTTTCCCTGGAGAGCTTGCTCCTGGTACAATAGCGAGCCAGAAGAAGTAGTACGCTTCATTGTCACAATTTGTTGCTCTGGAACAAGAGATATCAATAGCTAGACTTTTGCCATTACTAACATCTACCAGCATTGTATTGACCCTTCCATCCTTTCCTACCTGGGAAGCTAATTGATTTCCATCTACATAAACATCTATTTGTGCAGGAGGTTTGCTATCCCCATCTGCAACTCCATACTCTATTCGGAGAGAGGCGGGACCACCAGGCAGTCTACAAGTCCAACCGACACCCCTCCCCCATATCAACAAACGACTGGTGTATATTTCTCTACCTATGGAAACATCCCGAGATTGTTCTTGATAATTCTGACCCCATCTCTTAACACAGTTCAGCTCGAGCAAAAAGATCGGGCGCTGGGCCTGTGCCACTTGTGCGCCAACTGTCGCTAAACTAAAAGACAATACCCCAGCCGACAACAAACCGCTGAGCCACTGCACTCGCTTCATAAAAATATCCTGCTAATACCTTAATCAATTAATATAAAGGATGAGCTGTGTAGGAAAAGTCCTGACTTTAGATAGATGACAAAATCAAAAATGTCACAATTGTACGAAATGTCAGGTATAATAAATGGTGTAAACTCCAGCTTCTCGCTAATCTATGGATATCGCCGAAGTTTTGACACTGGCAGATGAGCTAATTTTTGCTAAGACGGGAAAGCATTTGGATTACGTGCAAGAAGCTATTCTGCGGGGAACTTTACAAGACACAACTTACACGCAAATTGCTCAAGAAGTTTACTCAAGTCCAAGTCATGTTAGAAATGTTGGATCGCACCTTTGGAAAACACTTTCTAAAGGATTCAGGAAAAATATTACTAAAGCAAATTTTAGGGCTGTATTAGAGCATGAAAAAATTTATAATTATCAATTAGCTATAGTAGGCGATAATATTAAAGTTGGCGAGAATGTCACAGTCAATAATAACTTTAACATTTGTTCTGAAAAAGTACGATCGCCCAAAACACCCCAAAACCCCCAACCAACAACAAAACAGCCCCGCATCGACTTAGGCGACGCACCAGAAATCTCCACATTTTTCGATCGCACATCCGAACTCACCACCCTCGAAAACTGGATTTCAAGCCGCACCCGCCTCCTCACGATATACGGCTTATCCGGTATTGGCAAAACCGCCCTGACACTCCAACTAATCCCACAAATTCAACACGAATTCGACTGCATCATCTGGCGAAGCCTCCGCGACGCACCAGCCCTCGCATCACTCCAAACCGACATAATTAAATTCGTATCTCAGCAGCAAGAAACTAACCCCCCCCAACCCCCCCCTTATCAAGGGGGGGCGAAGAGATTCAGCCTCCTTATCAAGGGCGTGGCGAAGAGATCGAGCCTCCGTCTCCGTCTCCCCCCCTTAGCAAGGGGGGGTTGGGGGGGGTAATCAACTATTTGCGTTCCTACCGCTGTCTGATCGTACTCGATGATGTGCAAACAATTTTCAGCAGCCAACAACTAGCAGGAAACTACCAACCGGGTTATGAAAACTACGGCGCATTCTTCAAACAAATAGCAGAATCATCCCACAACAGTTGCATAATCTTGCTCAGTTGGGAAAAACCCAGAGAAATTGCAGCCTTAGAAAACCGCCCGAAAACTTGTCAAACATTGCCACTCAATGGCTTAGGAGAAGCAGCGCGAGAAATCTTCACAGAAAAAGGCTTAGCAGAATCAGAAAAATGGTCAAAATTAATCGACCTTTACCGAGGAAATCCCTTGTGGCTGCATACAGCCGCCGCTGCAATTCAAGACTTATTTAACGGCAATGTTTCAGATTTTTTATTATATGACAGCTTAGTTTTAGGAGACTTAGAATATTTATTGCACAAACATTTTCAGCGCTTGTCAGACTCCGAAAAACAAGTCATGTTCTGGTTGGCGAATCAAAACAAAGCAGTCGAAATCTCAAAAAAGCCAGCCCCCTTGGAATTATCCCCATCAGAATTCCTCAAAGCCGTCGAATCCTTGAGACGGAGGTTATTGATCGAAAAAGTCCAAAAGGGCGATCGCACCCTGTTTGCAGTCCAAGGGGCGATCGCAGAATACATAAAAAATCATACCTTCGAGCAATCTCCATAACTCGCCCAGATTTATTGGCAGCGTCAATTAATTTTCCAATCTAAAATCTAAAATTTAAAATCTAAAATCCCAATACCCGCATTTAGCCTTAAAATAGAACTTACGCACGGGTGCTCAGAAACCGGGTTTTTTTACTAAAAACTTGGTTGTGACCCGTAGATTCGGTAAAAAACCCGGTTTCTTTGGTCGGAGTGCATTTGCCCTTAAAATAAAAAAGACTGACTAGCCAACAAAGCCCTATGTTTGAAGCCCTTGCCGATCGACTCGAATCCACCTGGAAAAAACTGCGCGGACAGAATAAAATCTCCGAGAGCAACATCCAAGACGCCATCAAAGAAGTCCGCCGCGCCCTCCTGGAAGCCGATGTCAACCTCCAAGTCGTCAAAAACTTCGTCTCAGAGGTAACGGCCAAAGCACAAGGGGCAGAAGTCGTTTCAGGCGTCCGTCCCGACCAACAATTCATCAAAATCGTCCACGACGAACTCGTCCGCGTCATGGGGGAAACCAACGTACCCCTCGCCACCGCCGAATCCGCGCCCACCGTCATCCTGATGGCCGGTTTGCAAGGAACCGGGAAAACCACGGCCACCGCTAAACTAGCGCTGCACCTCCGCAAGCAAAATCTTACCGCACTGCTAGTCGCCACCGACATTTATCGACCAGCGGCGATCGACCAATTGCTTACCCTCGGCAAACAAATCGACGTACCAGTATTTGAATTAGGCAAAGATACCGATCCCGTAGAAATCGCCCGCCAAGGGCTCGAACGCGGCAAAGAACTAGGCGTAGATACCATCATCATCGACACAGCAGGCCGCCTGCAAATCGACCAAGAAATGATGGCAGAATTGGTTCGCATCAAACAAACAGTACAACCCCATGAAACGCTGTTAGTTGTTGATGCCATGACCGGCCAAGAAGCCGCAAATTTAACCCGCACCTTTCACGAACAAATCGGGATTACCGGTGCAATCCTCACCAAATTAGACGGCGACAGCCGCGGCGGTGCAGCCTTATCCGTGCGCCAAATATCCGGCGCGCCGATTAAATTTGTCGGCGTAGGCGAAAAAGTGGAAGCATTGCAACCATTTTATCCCGAACGCATGGCATCGAGAATACTTGGCATGGGCGATGTCTTGACGCTAGTAGAAAAAGCGCAAGAAGAATTCGACATCGCCGACGCCGAGAAAATGCAAGAGAAAATGCTCACGGCAAAGTTTGACTTTACCGACTTTCTCAAGCAAACCAGACTGTTAAAAAATATGGGTTCCCTCGGTGGCATCATGAAAATGATTCCGGGGATGAACAAACTCTCAGACGAACAAATGCGGCAGGGAGAAGTGCAGCTAAAACGCACCGAAGCCATGATTAATTCAATGACAATTGAAGAACGCCGCAATCCCGAACTTTTAGCAAGTTCTCCATCCCGTCGCCGCCGCATCGGCAAAGGCGCAGGCTACGCCGAAAATGACGTAACAAAACTCGTCAGCGACTTCCAAAAAATGCGTACCATGATGCAGCAAATGAGTCAAGGCAACTTTGCAGGAATGGGAGGAATGCCGGGAATGCCAGGAATGGGAGGAATGCCGGGAATGCCAGGAATGGGCGGCCAGAAGAAAAAGAAAAAGAACAAGCCTAAAAAAGGTTTTGGTCAGTTGTAATTGAAGGAAGAAGGAAGAGGGAAGTTCGGCAACGGATTATGTAACGGATGTAACGGATGTAACGGATGTAACGGATGTAACGGATGTAACGGATGTAAGTCCGTCGGAAGAAGGAAGAGGGAAGAAGGAAGAAGGAAGAAGTAGAAACCGTAGGGTGCGTCGCTATTGACAATCTGCAAGTCAGCTTGAAAATATCACAGCGACGCACCTTCACAATAGTTTTTTGTTGCCAAGTTTTACCCAAAAAACCCTGGAATTGAATATGGTAAAAACATTTACTGAACCGCAAACTATATCTCTAGAAGTGCCGAATTCGATCGCCCTATTAGTCACCGGCGAACAATTCGAGGCTTTAGCATTGGCAAATCCCGACTTGAGATTAGAAAGAACCACAGAAGGAGAATTAATCGTGAATCCACCCACCGGAGGAGAATCAGGCAGTCGCAACCTCAGCATCAGCGCGCAACTAGGCCATTGGTGCGAAACAAACGAGGATTTAGGAGAAGGTTTTGATTCTTCTACCGGATTTATTCTCCCTAACGGCGCTAACCGTTCTCCCGATGCTTCTTGGGTGAGTCGAACTCGCTGGGAAGCGCTAACTCCAAAACAGCGAAAAGGCTTCGTTCCCCTGTGTCCAGACTTTGTAGTAGAATTGCGTGAAGCGAAGCTATCCCGTAGGGAATCGGCATCCGACAGTCTCCCGACTCTCCAAGCAAAGATGCGGGAATATATGGAAAACGGGGCGAGATTGGGTTGGTTAATTGACCCGCAAAACCAACGGGTAGAAATTTATAGACAGCAGGTAGAAGTAGAAATATTGCTCAATCCAGTCGAGTTGTCCGGTGAAGATATATTGCCCGGATTTGTGCTAAATTTGAGGCGCGTATGGCGATAAATAGATTTTGATTGTGATTTTTTGTTTTTCACGCGCAGCCTCTCTAAACACTTGGAATTGCTTGTCTGAATTCGCGCATGGCTTGAAGGTGATTTTCCATATTGATACACCGCGCCAACAGTACAATATCTAAGTTTGGGAGAACACAAGAGCGATCGACCTCTGCATATCCATCTTCCGAAAGCGCGTACAAACGCAGCCTACCATTTTCCCAAAACCAAACTTCAGGAATTTCCAGGCATTTGTAAGCCTCCAACTTATTAATCCCACCGCTAGTCACCACCACTTCCACCGCCAAATCAGGACGTTCTCGGTTAGCCCCCAATTCGTAAGACAAATCCGCTTCTGGCTTCACCTTTCCAGCTTCACTTTCCAGCGTCACCGAGCCCGTTGGCGTAAAATCAATCCCTGCATATTCCAAATACAGATTCACTAGCGTTGAAATCCGTTCTTTAACAATTTGATGTTTTCTTCCAGAAATACGTCTAATCTCCAATACCCCATCTAAAAATGACAGCCTGATTCCCGGACGCGAGAGCAACTGTTCAACAGCTTTAAACTCTCTCCAGCTCATACCATCAATTAAGATAGGTTTATCGAGTAATTCTAACTTTTCTAAAGTTGTCGTCATCCCAAGCCCTCCTTACTCAATCCCATCTTAATTATATCTGCGTTCACCTGCGTTCGTCTGGCGACATCTGCGGTTGCAATCCTATTTACTTTCCAAAATTCCCTTGTTTTCATCCGGCACAAATTCCGTAACAACTTGGCCGCCGCCACCGTCACCTTTGACAATCACAGTTTGATTTTTAAGCTCTCCCGCCGCCCTCGGCCCAGTTAAATTAAACACCGGATTTAGTTGCTTGTAAACCACATTTCCTTCTGCGTCAAAAGTTTGGTTAGTTAAATACCACGTTACGCGATCGGTATTTAATTGAGATTGACGTTTTTCCCCAATTCCTACCACATTTCCAGTTAAATAAAAAATCTTTTTCTCTAAATCTCCCCGCCCCTGATCCCCAGTCATCGTCACCTTTTCCACCCGGTGAAAAACCTTCACAGGCCCTGGCGATATCACAGATTGAGCCGGAAAATTCCAACTCATCAAACTGCTTTCTATTTGCAGCGGCGGGTCTGATGGCATTAATTGAGCGTTTTTCGTTAAGGTCGCAATCTTAGTTTTTAAGTCTACATCTACTTGGTCGGCAAAACCGCTGTCTGTTACTTTTTTATCTTTATATCTGTCAATTTGAGTCGGTTGGTCGCTGTTGATTTTTTGTTGCTCCACAAACCACACTAAGTGCTCGGTACGCAGTTGCAAAACCGGCTCTTTCACATTCGCCACGACAGAACCGAATAACTCCATCCTCTTCGCCCTGCTGAAAACCCGCGCTTCTTTTGCTGAAGCTGTCACCTGTTTGTTCTCTCCCGTCAAATTATTGCGAACAACTAAAATATCTTCCTTCGGCCGCCATTCCAACTCATTTCCGCGCAATACCAAGCCATTTTTTAGGTCTGTAGCGACTATGTTACCTTTGAGAAAAACCTGATTTCCTTCCTGAAATACCTGCCCGGTATCTCCCTGAATGTCGTATATTTCTTTGCCATCCTGAAACAATTTTCCCACTGGTTTCTGAACGTCAACTGTCTTTTGGTCTTTGCTGTAAACGGCAGTTTTTGAGTTGACTTTCCAGAAGGTTTCGCCCTTTTCGTTTGCTTGTTCTAGGGTTACTTTGTTCAATGTTAAACTGCTGTTTGCCTGCTGAGCGGTTTTGAGATCGTCCGCTAATTTGTTATTTTGAGTTTCTTGGGGAGCAGCACAAGCACTAATCCCCAAAATCAATGCTGCTAAAAATAGCAACATTAATTTTGGGGATTTGAGATGGGAATTTTGGGATTGGAGATTAATCATTGGTAATCGATCGTTGGGCTCTAGCGTTGCGGAGGGATTGGTAATTGATAATTAGTAATGGGTAATTGGTAATTGGCTAATTAAAAACACTAAATCAAAAATTAAAAATGTTTTATACTTTATCTAAATTTTTAACTTCTAAGTTTTAATGATTCCACCCCTTACCTATTACCTATGCCTATCCCCCATTCCCTATGACCTCTTGCCAAATCCCTATCTGTCGTCGTGTTCTTCCATCAAGCTTAGACCCGACAGCGGGCGGTAAGCATAGTTAGGGCGCGATGTTTTTTGGATGTCATCCTTAATCATTTCTAAATCGATGTAGCGATCGGCTACATTAATTAAACTGTCACTGGTCATCGATCGCAAACTCACGACTTCCACCCGCACGCCGCGATAGCTCACAGCATCCACAGCATAGGCCAAATCGCCGTCACCGCTGACCAAAACGGCCGTGTCGTAAGACCCGACTAAAGCCATCATGTCCACAGCAATTTCTACATCCAAATTGGCTTTCTTAGAACCATCTGGTAACTGCACCAAATCCTTAGAAATAACTCGGTAGCCGTTGCGGCGCATCCACAGCAAAAACCCCTGCTGTTTCTCGTTTGTGCGATCGACACCAGTGTAGAAAAAAGAGCGTAACAGCCGTGAACCGGCAGTTAAACGGCACAATAGCTTAGTGTAATCAATTTCTATTCCTAACTGTAAAGCCGCGTAAAAAAGGTTAGAGCCGTCAATAAAAATTGCTACTCGACCCCGATTTTCGAGAACCTGTTCCGGTGTAAAAAGGTCGTTGCTTTCTATTCTATTCAACATGATTGTTATGCCTCAATTTTTATGAAAGATTGGTTAAGGAAAAAAGTGCTAATTCATAATCTGTCATAGCACCCCGATCGCTGGCTGTGAACTATGACGGTCATGTTTCCAACAGTTCGAGCCGCTTAAACACTGGTTGGGGTTCTCCCAGAGTTTGGTTGGCAGGCATTGCGCCCCAGGCAGCATGAACTGCAAAAGTCGCTGCACTGTTAACGGCAACCCGATCGTTAAAGTCAATTGAAAAACCTAGCTGCTGATAGATAGCGTTGCTGATATTAGGAAGAATCGGCGATAAAAGGTAAGATGCCAGTCTAACAGATTCCAGAACAGAATATAGCACTTGTTGGACACTTTCGAGCTGTCCTTGCTTGTACAAACTCCAAGGTGCTTGTACGTCAATAAACTTGTTCCCGGCTCTCACTAATGCAAGTACAGCTTCGCAAGCCTTGCTAAAAGCCAATTCTTCGTAAAAACCCGCGACTCGATCGCCCAAATCCATGCTCATACTCTTGAGAAGGTTGTCACCGGAAATGTTATCCGCTGATACATTTGGCACTGAGCCTCCGCAATATTTGCGAGCCATGTTTAAGGTGCGGTTGAGCAAATTTCCCAGATCGTTTGCTAGCTCAGCATTCAATATATTGATAAACCGAGTTTCGTTAAAATCGCCGTCTTCTCCGAACTCAATTTCTTTGAGGAAATAGTAACGAACTGCATCAGCGCCGTATTTATTGACCAATTCGACTGGGTTTAAAGTATTTCCCTCCGATTTACCCATTTTTTTGCCGTCTTTGGTCAAAAAACCGTGAGCGAAGACGCGGCCCGGCACCGATATACCGGCTGACATCAGCATTGCGGGCCAGTAAACTGCGTGAAAGCGGAGAATATCTTTGCCGATCAAGTGCAGGTCAATCGGCCACCATTTAGATAAAGCATTCTCTAACATCGGATCGCTGTCGGGATCTAGCAAGGCTGTGACGTATCCCAGCAAAGCGTCAAACCAGACGTAAATGGTGTGACTCGAATCAACTGGTATTGGTAGGCCCCATTCGAGATTCACTCTAGAAATCGAAAAGTCTTGCAGGCCGGAGTTGACGAAGCTGAGAACTTCATTGCGCCGACTTTCCGGCGCGATGAAGTCTGGACGTTCTGCGTACAAGGCCAGCAGTTGGTCTTGATATCGCGACAGGCGAAAAAAGTAGTTTTCTTCGTCGCGCCACTCAACTTCCTTGCTGGTGTGGACGGAACACCGATTTCCCGGTAACAAATCCCGCTCATCTTTAAATTCTTCGCAGGAGACGCAGTACCAGCCTTGTTGCTGGTTCAAGTAGATGTCGCCGGAGTTCCAGACGCGCTGGAAAAATTCTTTGACAATGTACTCGTGGCGGCGCGAAGTTGTGCGGATGAAGCGATCGTACTGGATAGAGAGTTGTTCCCACAGCGTTTCAAAGGCCGGAACTACTAAGTCGCAGTGAGCTTGGGGCGATCGTCCCAAACTCTCGGCGGTGCGCTGAATTTTCTGCCCGTGTTCGTCTGTCCCGGTAATCATCAACACAGATTTGCCCCGCAGCCGCTCAAATCTGGCTAGGGCATCTGCGGCCATAGTCGTGTAAGCGCTGCCAACGTGAGGTAAATCGTTTACATAGTACAGAGGCGTTGTGATTGCAAAGGTATTCTTAGTTTGATCGGTCGATTTCATTGAATGCTAAAAGAAAATTCCCTAAATTGAGTTTCGATCTTAACTCAGCGTTTAAATCTTTGATGGAGCCGCAATCAAGCTAAATTTACTGCAAGTTATTTGCATTTGTCTAACCAGAGCTATTTCCAAAAGAAATATAGCTTTCACATCAACACTAATCTTTTTTAGTTGTTTTTGACGAACTCTCTAAAATGTCTTAATATTTTGCAATTTTACTGACTTGTGCCTCCCTAGGATTGTCTGTCCAGTTTCCTTAATTTTTGGATGGCCAAGGTGCGATCGCCCCACTTGCCATCTCCCAGCGAGAAACTAAGCTATCGAGCTCTTAATCGCCTGCAAATCCTCACTGTTTTCGATCGACCCAGGGAGGCAGAAACCCAGTTTTTTAGAATAAAAATCTCTCGTGAAGCGCGAGTGGTTTAGTTTCTTGGCCCAACCAGAACCTGAAAGCCAAGATTTTTTGTCAATCAACCCCGGTTTTTTCGATGTTGCAACCGGCTTTGGGGCACAAAAAAACCCAAATTACTTCAACTTGGGGCGATCGCATTAGCGTGCATCTAACAAGGTATTAACCCATATTCCGTACCCTGGCTGTTTCACAGTACAATCACGGAGAACAATCGATTTTTTCAGCGAGCGATCGGGCTTTTTCCCGATTTTTTTCCGTAAATATACGGTTTCAAAGTATAATTTATAGCTTCAATGCTATATCTAAAACCGTAAAAACCGAAGGTAACAGTTGAGGGTGTCGAATGCGGGATCTAAGGAAGGAAAATTTAATAACTTAAACATCGGCCGCGCTTTTCTCTTTCCACAAGTCGCGAGGTAAAGAGAGGCAGAGCCTCCGCACCTGCATTACCAGGCTCTTATTCGTAACGAGCAACAATTGAGGGGGCCGAAGGTGGGAGCTAACTTTCAAAACCCTATTTCTTGAAACCATGAGTCGGGCGGGCACTCTTAGCCCACCCCAAAATTAAATTTAAATGCCGTGACAGCTTATCCTTCTGGAAAATTAACTCGATTTCCGCCCATAGCTTCGGACAAATAATCGGCAGCAGCTTCCACCACCGCGATCGCATTTTCGTAAACCATCCGCGTCGGCCCCAAAACCCCAACACTACCCACCGGCACCGATCCCCGGCGGTAAATCGAAGAAATCAGAGTACAGCCGCGAATTGGTTCTAAGGAATTTTCCGAGCCAATTCGCACCGTTACCCGCTTCCCTGACTTCTCCAAATCCGGCGATTCAAAAATCAAAGGCCAAAGCAGTTCCTGCTCTTGTTCGAGCAATTGCACGAGGGTTTGAACTTGCTGCAACTGCGAAAACTCAGGTAAGCGCAGGGCTTCTGCCAAACCGCCGATCAAAATTCGCGTGTAGGTGGGATTGCTTTGGCGGCTGCTCAAAGCAGCCAGCATGGTTTCCATCCATTCTGCGTAGAGTTCAAAGTCTCGGTCTAACTCGCTCCAGTCTACAGTTGAGAGTTCCGAGATCGATCGCCCCCGCAGCTTGCTGTTCAAAAAATTTGACAAAATCTGCAATTGGCGATCGACAATTGCCTCATCTGGCCAGCTACCATCTGCGTGCTTGGGTAACTGCACCAACACCGAATGAGTTTCGTAAACATCAGTCACCACGATCAGCATCACCTTTCCCGCCTCTAGCTGCACCAGTTGCAAGTGGCGCAAGCAAGCCGTATTGGTTTGCGGTATCGTGATCATGGCAATGTAACCGCTGATAGTTGCCAGGATTTGAGCAGCGCCGCGGAGTGCGGCATCCATGCGGCCGTCTGACCAGTTGAGCTGGTCTAGTACCTGTTCCACCTTGCGGGCGAGGGTATCAGACGGCTGAATCAACTGGTCTACATAAATTCTGTAGCCGGAGTCAGAGGGGACTCGTCCTGCCGAAGTGTGGGGCTGATATAGCAGTCCAGCTTTTTCGAGAGTCCCCATAGCATTGCGAATTGTAGCTGGGCTGACGCTGAGGTTGAATTCGTCAACCAAAGCTTTTGAGCCAACGGGTTCCGCTGTAGCTATGTAGTGGCGAACCGTTGCCCAAAGGATGTGTTGTTGCCGATCGGTGAGGTTAACGCGCACAGATATTTAAGTAGAATTACAATTTAGAGTTGAAAGCCACTATTGATTGAGAATCTCTGTCGAGCGGGCGATCGGGCAGAGTTACTTATTTAAACATAACAGATTTTAGGTTGAGGAAGAAGTCAGTTGTTATTGGTTATTGGTTATTGGTTATTGGTTGTGGGTTATTGGTTATTGGTTATTGGTTATTGGTTGTGGGTTATTGGTTATTGGTTGTGGGTTATTGGTTGTGGGTTATTGGTTATTGGTTATTGGTTATTGGTTATTGGTTATTCGTTATTCGTTACCAATAACCTCCCATGCCCTGCGCGGGCCCATCCCTCCGCAACGCTAGAGCCCAATTCCCTGCGCGGGCCCATCCCTCCGCAACGCTAAAGCCCCATGCCCAATGCCCCATGCCC
>NZ_CAWPRX010000109.1:0-9091 GCF_963890365.1 Tychonema sp. LEGE 07196
GTGGGGGGTCGATCGAGCATTTTGATAATTCCTGTCGTCAGGCCGGCGCTAGCGACCAGCAGGGCTGCTACTTTGAGTCCGGCTGCTGAGGGCGATCGTCCGCGCTGGCGGTTGAGGTTGGGGAGGGCGATGGCTTCGGCGGCGCAGTCATCTAATGCTGTGGCTAAGTCAAACAGTTGCAGGGTGCTTAGGTGTACTGCAGGCCCGGATTCTGCGGGGGTTAAAGTGCCTAAAAATAAGTTGTGGGCGAGCAAGCCGCGGGGTTCTAGGCGGGGCCCAACTGGCAGGTAGGAAGTGTTTGGGGCGATGGTTCCGGGTTCGGATGTGTTGGTTGGTCGATCGAATGTAACGACATGGCGCGCGACTTCTGGCGAGTCTGGATCGCTTGCGGTTAGGCTTGTTTGGGAGTTGAGGTTGCTTTCCCAATCGCGGGATTCGCCCAGCAAGTTTTGGACGTAGTTGCTGACTGCTTCGTGGAGGGTTTCGAGTTGAATGCGATCGCCCCTGAGAGTAACGTGTTCGGTATCTGGTAGTCTGGGGTCGTCGAGCCGCAACTCGAAATTTAAAGATTTAAATACGGGCTGGCCCGCCCAGCGAGATAGAGGCGAACTTTTGGCTGTTATTTCCAGCGTGCAAGTAGGGGGCGTGTACCGTTTGCGAATCATAGCTGAAAGGCTGTTGGCTGTTGACTGTTGACTGTTGGCTGTTAAGAGGGCGGGCACTCTTGGCACCGCCCCTACAGGCTGTTGACTGTTGGCTGTTGACTGTTGACTGCTGACTGTTGGCTGTTGGCTGTTGACTGTTGACTGCTGACTGTTGACTGTTGTTTAATTCTTAGCGCGGTCTAACAAAGCTAGCCAGAGCCGTCTGTGACCGCCGGGACTGCTGTAAAATAGCAAATCTATCAGGAGTTTGAGGGCTAGGTTGGTTAGTTCTTTTGCCGATAGGTTTTCTGCATCTTCCATGCGATCGGCATAGGTGTTGCTGAACCTGTCTATATAATCTCCTAGCAAAGCGACTGTGTGAGGTTCTCGGTTTTGCTCTGCCATTTGTTCGAGCAAAGCCACAGCGCGGCGGATTAAAGCTTGGTGCTGTTTTGCTAAATTGCAGCCGATCAAAACGAGCGATCGAGCTTCTTCCACATCGAGTTTTTTGCGCCCTCCCTGGCCTTTCCGCAGCGGATTAGATTGGCGCAGCCGCCACAATGCCACGCGATCGGCTACCATTGGCTCTAAATTCAGTTCGGCTGCTACTTTGAGCATCGCGTCTGAACCAATTTGTGCGAGTGCTTCTAGGGCTAACAGCACTAAATCCAGTTGGGCTTTAATGTTGTCCAACTGGGTAGGTTCTGGTGCTTTTTGGGTCAATTCTTCCCAGTTGGGAGATGAACCTGTTTGGTTTGTGGGAGCGGAGGGCTTTACGGTGGAGCGCATGGCTTGGGCACGGGAAATAAGACTGGTTGAGGCAGGATATCGAACAGTATGCAGTGATGACTGTTTTGCGGCCGCCGGACAAAAGCATATCTGTGAGTTTGTCTCCATAGCTCGTTGGTTTGATTCCGGCAATCCTAACTGCAGGACGGATTTGCTAGTCGAAAGTTGCGGTTGCAAGTTCGATCGCCCAACCGCAGCAAAACCCAAACATTTTCACCCCCAACCATCCTACGCCGCAAAGTGACCGAAATCAAATCAATGCTTTGAAACTCTCGGAACTTATATCCAGGCCAAACTCTTAGCGTCATCGAATGCTACTTATAGTCTGTCGCTACTTATAGTCTGTCAGATTATAGTTGTCATTGCTTCATCTGGCGCAATCTATGGATATTACGGAGCAATTTGGTAAAAAAGTTAGATATTTCAGAAAGCTCAGAAATCTTTCCCAAGATCAGCTTGCAGAACTATCTGAATTACATCGTACCTACATTGGCTCAGTTGAACGAGGAGAAAGAAACATAACGCTGCTTAATGCCAGCAAAATAGCTAAGGCATTATCCGTTAGTTTAGCGGATATGGTAATTGATGATGACTGAAAGAAGACTAGAAGAAATTTTAGGAAGATACCAGAACTCATTTACACAAAAAATTTATGTAGAAGAGAATGAAGAACACGATATTTTAATGGATGTGTTTGGTATTTCTCCCCTAATAAAAAAAGAAAATAAGCAATATTGGGGACGTGAGTTAGGTATGTGTTGGCAATTGTTAGTTACTGAAACGTGTAAAACATATTGCAGTAGTTTTCAGCCAGCATTTAAAGTTGGCAGCGATGAGCCGTGCGATTTGATTGTTGATGGGTACGCAATAGATACAAAATATCGTATTGGCTCAGGAGACTCTGGAACACTAAAAAAGTTCAAATCTTATGGCCCACTACTTCGTACTTATAATTACGAGCCAGTTTTTTTAATACTTAGACAAGATAATTTGCCCGCAGCTATTACAGCGTGCCAAGCAGGGACTTGGAAAGTTTACACTGGGGACGCTTCCTTTGAGTTTATACAAACAATAAGTGGGTTCGATCTAAAGTCATTTCTTACTGAAAGAGTGGGAGAATTCCCTGTATACCGCTAAAACTATCAAGGCGCTTGTTGATAATCTCTATATAGTCAGGTACTATTTCAATACCGACATACCTAATGCCAAATTCTTTCGCCGCCAGCAATGTAGTTCCTGAGCCTGCGAAAGGATCGATGAGAATAGAATTTTCCAAACGCGGTACAAATATTTCGACCAGCTTTCTCATTAGAGCAATTGGTTTAACTGTACAATGGACGTTAAAATCCTCGGTTTTCTCACGCTGTATACTTTCTAAAATATTTGACTGAAAACCACCAAACTGATCTTTAGTATAAAATACACCAGTACCATACTCCTGTAAAGTTTCCAAGTAATTATTGATCAGTGGTTTTTGAAGTACGCAGATTGCTTCCCATTCATTCCTGAGACAACTGTGCCAACCATCCCATTGTTCAGGATTTTCATATCCTTTCTTCTCGAACTGTTGTTTGATATTGACACCTTTAGGGATACCACTGGATCTTTTATAAACAAGAATATCTCTCGCATAGAAACCAGCATTTTCAAGTGCTACTTGTACGTGAGCAACAGTTCGTGTACTGTTGAAAACTAAAACTGTCGCACCCGGTTTGCAGATCCGAAAAAGCTGCTCACCCCACTCAAAGCACCACTTTTCATAATCCAGAGTATTGTTACGATTCCTTTGATACCATTTTTCGTTTCTGACTCCACCTGCTAAACCACTGCCATAGGGAATGTTTTTAACAAGGGTTTTATTTCCCTTGCCATTGACTCTTTCAATACGCCTTTGAATTTCTGAGTCATCCCATTTATGACCAATAAATTCATAATTATAAGGTGGGTCAGTGATACACGCAGAAATATAATTTTCTGGCAATGTCTTCATCACTTCACGACAGTCGCCAACCAAAACTTCATTTGAGGGAGTTTTTTTCATTATTAGTCAGGCAGTTAATAAAGTGGGAAATAAACTCTTAATTGTGCCACATTTGCAGTTGAGTATCCATTCCGGTTGCATCAGTATGATATGTTACTTGCGACTTGTTTTGCTGCATACAACTATAGAACCCATTTGACATCTTTTGTAAAATCCTTACAGGGCAACTATTCTAGCCTAAATCTAGGATTCTACTGATTCGGCCCAAACCTAGTTGTGGTAATAAGTCTGGAATAGATGTCAAATGGGTTCTATATAATTACGAGTCAACCGGAAATGCGTAAATCCTGACTATTTCAAATAAACCACCGTCACGCCTCCACCTCCTTCTTTTTGACTGGCGAGCTCGAAGCGAGAAACCTGCGGGTGAGTAGCGAGGAATTCGTGAACCCCGCGCCGCAACTGTCCCGTACCTTTGCCGTGAACGATCCACAGCACTCCGTATTCCACAGCCTTGGAAAGTGCTCTGTCGATTTCGATTTCCGCGTCTGAGACTCTCGCACCCCGGAGGTCGATCGAATTATTAGCAGTGCGAATAGCAATTTCGGGATTGGGTTTTGCAGGTTCCGCCGCTGCTTGCTTAGCTTTCGCCGTAGCGATTGCTTGGGCTTGGGCTGCTACCTTGGCTAGTTGAGCTTTTGTTTCCGGTTTTTGACCGTCGAGGGATTCAATTTCTCCCAGTTTGACGGTCATTTTCATAATCCCAAACCGCACGCTCAATTCTTCGTTAGCATCGGGCCCGCTGAGGACTTCGGCGGTTTGGCCGAGGCTGGGAATGCGGATGCGATCGCCCGCTTTCGGCATAAAACCCGGTTTTGGTTTTGCCGGTTGTTGCCGAGAGGGCAGATGTTTTTGGGAAATTTGATTTAAGGTATCTGTCGCCAATTGGGCATTTTGAGCCGTTTTATCGCCCGACTGCAAGCGCCGAATGATTTGAGCAATTTCTGATTTTGCCGTGCCTATTGCCTCGTTTACCGCCACTTCCTGAGCAATTTTTAAGTCTCGCTCCCGCTCTTGCAAAGCCGCTGCTTTTTGAGAAACTTCTTTGTGCAGTTTTTCGGTTTGGTGCAGCAGTTGAGTTGCTTCTCTGGCCTTGGTTTCCTGTTTGCGGCGCTGTGCTTCGAGTCCCGCAATCACTTGATTGACATCGGCAGAAGCTCCGCCGACATAGGTTTGAGCTTCATCGACTATGGATGCTAGCAAACCGAGTCTTTTGGCAATGGTGAGGGCGTTGGAACGTCCGGGAATTCCCCACAGCAAGCGATAGGTTGGCTGCATGGAATTGTCGTCAAATTCTACTGAGGCATTTTCAAAGCGGGAGTCTTGATATTTGAGGGCTTTGAGTTCGCCAAAGTGTGTGGTTGCGACTGTTAATAGGGAATGTTGGGCGAGATATTGCAATAGGGCGATCGCCAATGCACTGCCTTCTGAGGGGTCTGTCCCCGCTCCTACTTCGTCTAGCAAAACTAAAGATTTGGGAATTGAGAATTGGGAATTGGGAATTGGGAATTGGGAATTGGGAATTGGGAATTGGGAATTTTCTTCTCCTTCTCCTTCTCCTGCACTTTCCCCTTCCGATTTATTAGTCAAAACTTCTAAAATGCGGCTGATGCGGCGGATGTGGCCGGAGAAAGTAGACAAACTTTGCTGCAAGGATTGTTCGTCACCAATATCGGCAAGAATGTTGTCGAACCAAGGCAATTCTACGGGTTCCCGGGCGGCGACAAACATTCCGGCTTTTGCCATTAAAGCTGCTAATCCCAAGGTTTTGAGGGTGACTGTTTTGCCGCCGGTGTTGGGGCCGGTGATGGCGACGACGCGGATTTGGGGGCCGATGGTTAAATCGACTGGGACGACTGGAAAGCCTTGCTCGTATTGTTGCTGCCAAACTAATAAAGGATGGCGCAATTGGCGGAGGGTGATTGGCGATCGCAAATTGGGAATTAACGATCGACTATTTTCTGCCGTTTCTTCCTCTAAATTTTCCTCATCTAATTGGTCGGGATTTTTTGGTGCTAATTCTGGTTCTTGGAATTCGATAAATTTAGGAGGATTTGCCTGCAGCCAAAAACTGTAACGGGCTTTGGCGGCAGCTAAATCTAAAGTTGTCACTACCACCAACAATCTGTCTAAATCTGGTTTTACTGCTGCGACTTGCTCGGTGAGGGCGCGGAGAACTGCTTCTTCTTCGGCTTGTTCTTGCCGGAGCAACTGCCGCATTTGGTTGTTGAGATTGACTGTGTTGTGGGGTTCTACATACAGTGTCGCGCCGCTGGCGGAGGAGTCGTGAACGATGCCTGGTATGGCATCTTTTTGGGGAGCTTTGACGGGAATGACAAAGCGCGAGCTTCTTTGGGTAATTACTTGTTCTTGGACGGCGTTGGATTGTCGCTGCAAAATGCCTTGGAGTATTTGATAAATGCGATCGCGCAACTGTCGCATTTGAACTCGAATTCCTGCTAATTTAGGAGTGGCTCGATCGGCTACTCGAGCGCGATCGTCTATACACCGATGAATTTCCTGCTCGATTTCGGGATAAGTCCGCAATTGGGAAGCCAATTCTTTGAGTATCGGCACATCCGTTGCAGAGTCAACGATCCGGCGCAATTGCCTCGCCCCCGCGAGGGTGGTAGCAATTGCCAGCAATTCTTCACCGCCGAGCAAACCTTGCAGTTCGGCTCGCTGCAGGGCACTGCCGATGTCTTGGATTCCTTCAAAACTCAAAGCACCGCCAGGACGGCTTTCTAACTGATAAGCTTCTTCAGTTTGCGCCTTGAGTTCGGCTGTCTGAGCTTGAGTTTCGGGGATTTGGAGGTCGAGGGCGGCGGCGACGCCGAGTTTGGTAGCCGCGAAGGTAGCCAAGTGCTGACACAGGCGCGGCCATTCTAATAGTTCTAGTGTTTCGGCTTGAATCAAAGTTGAGGTGGTGTTGGTAATTGGCATTCCCAGGCGCTGACCGAGAAGGTGAATTTGACGGCAGTATTTTTTATTTTAAAGTTTTTTATGGTTTCCGCGTGCAACTTGAGAAAGTATGTGCGATCGCCCTGGGTCGATTTTTCATTTTCGATTTACTCCACAGAGGAAGAGAGGTTGAACTAGGCTTTAAAATTTTGATCTTTCCACGGCGGTGGTCGCGACCGGCATCCGTTTTTAGTCTCGGCGCTCAATTATACCATTTTTCAAATTTTCTCCTACGTTATCTGGGAAATATTTATGTACGCTCCGCACCTTACTATCCTCTTTTAAATGCTGTTCGGCTTAAAGCAAAACTCGTATTTGTAGCGGCACTTTATGGAGTTGGTATAATATCGCGCAGCTATCGGGGTGAATCGCCACATACAATCTAGATGCAGGACAGCTTAGGGTGTTAGGGAGAAAAGAAACACTCGAATTCAATTGATTGTGCGCTCTGGATAGGGCTTTTTTAAGTGTAACAATTTTTGAGAGCGCTGATTTGCTTGGTTTGGAGAGCGGCAAAATTGATCGCGCGGTTAAGCACAAGAGAGACAATGCGGGTTGAAAAATGTGGGCAATCACAAGGTTGATAGCGAGACAGTCAACACTCAACACTCAACAGTCTATCTTTCTCAGTAATTCTTTACAAACAGCCTTTGGATATCGAGGCAAAATAGATGTGAACTGTCTAAACTTTCAATAATGAGTAGAACCTTAATTCCTGTGATTCTAGCCGGCGGTAAAGGCGAACGTTTTTGGCCGCTGAGTCGCAAACAGCGCCCCAAGCAGTTTTTGAGTCTCGACGGTAGCGGCAAGAGTTTGCTGCAGAATACTGCGGAAAGACTTTTGGAATTAGGTAACGGTTGGGAGGATTTGTGGGTGGTAACGTCGGAAATGTTGGCCGACGGGGTGCGGGAACAGTTGCCGCTTTTACCTCAAGAGAATTTGCTGGCGGAACCCCAGGGCCGGGATACTGCGCCGGCGGTGGCTTGGACTGCTATAGAAACTGCGAAGCGTTACGGTGAGGATGCGGTTGTTGGTTTTTTCCCGGCGGATCACTGGATTGGGGAACCGGAGGAGTTTGTCAAGACTTTGGAGGCGGCGGCGGATTTGGCGAGAAATCAGGATGCGATCGCCACTTTGGGTGTTAAACCGAGTTATGCTTCCACTGGTTACGGCTACATCGAACAAGGCGAGGAAATTGGCAGTTTTGGCGGTTTTCCGGCCTATCGGGTGGCGAGATTTACCGAAAAGCCCGATCGCGCCACCGCCGAAGAATTTGTAAACAGCGGTAAGTTTAGTTGGAATGGCGGAATATTCGTATTTCGAGTCGGTACGGTCTTGACAGAATTGCGAAATCATGTACCGGAAATGATGGCAGCTTTGGAAGCAAAAGGTGCTGCTGCTTACTCGGAATTGCCAAAAATTAGCATTGATTACGCGCTGATGGAGAAGACGCAAAAAGCCTGTGTTTTGCCTGTAAGCTTTAGTTGGGACGATTTGGGGGATTGGAATGCGATCGGGCGTTTGCTGCAAGGAGACAAGCCGAATGTCGAGTTAGCAAAACACGTCGGAATTGATACCAAGGAAAGCATTTTCTATGCAGCGGATGACAATGAAGTGATTGTGACCATTGGTTTAGAAGATGTGGTAGTTGTCAGGGATGGGAATGTGACTTTAATTGTGAAAAAGGACAGGACGCAGGAGATTAAACAGGTGATTAAAGTGTTGGGAGAAGATGATAAATTGAAAGATTTGTTGTAAAGGGCGGCACCGCAATAAAAAAACAGGTTCGGAGTCAGGACTTCAGTTTTTTCTTACTCAATAAAGCCAGAAAGACTAAAGTCTTTACTACGAACCTAGGAAATTTTAGTGACGCAACTCGCATCTGTCAACTATTTACATAATTTCTGCTAAATCCAACACAAAACCAGGCAGTACATATTCCCCCGACACAGTGGCAGGATTTTGGAGAATTTCCACACTTTGACCGGGGCGATAAATTTCTACCCGCCGATTTTGCCTGTCAATTAACCAACCCAATCTCGCACCGTTATCTATATATTCTTGCATTTTCTCTTGCAGCTTTTTCAACGAATCAGTCTTCGAGCGCAACTCGACCACAAAATCTGGACACAAAGGAGCAAAACTGTCTTTTTGTTCCGGTGTTAAAGCATCCCAGCGTTCTTTTTTGACCCAAGAGGCATCAGGAGAGCGATCGGCCCCATTGGGAAGTTTAAAGCCTCCAGAAGAGTCGAATACAACTCCCAGTTTAGTTTCACGGTTCCAGACTCGAAGTTGAGATGTTAAATCGGCATTGCGTATGCTAGTTTCACTGCCTGTTGGTGACATAATAATTAATTCCCCTGATGCTGTACGTTCAAATTGATAATCGCGGTTGTGCTGACAAAGCTCAAAAAATTGCTCGTCAGTTAAGTTGATGGATAATTCGATCGAGGTTGCAGGAGATTGGATGGCAATCATGTTTTTTATAGGGTTTGAAACACATTAAAAATTTGGCTGGTAATAACTTACTCATTCAAGTCTTTGACACAACTTTTAAACTCAATAAATTTAATCATAAAAATATTATGTATGCTTGAACTGTATATTAACATGAGGATTAATGCTGCGGCCAAAAACCGATCGCCCTCCCCCACAC
>NZ_CAWPRX010000110.1:0-8993 GCF_963890365.1 Tychonema sp. LEGE 07196
CCCCCAACCCTCCCCTTGGTAAGGGGAGGGAGTAAGAAATTCACAAATGATTTAGGATTGCTATAGTCTTTTAAATCCATGACCTGAAAATGCTAGACACAGGCTATGTTGCTCTGGTATTTCTGAGAATAGACTTAGCTGCTGAAAGAGCGATCGCCCTTCTATTGTTGAGGTGCGATCGCTATTTTTTTGAGTATCACTAATTCTTTTTCTCCAACAGTATAGGAGATTTTTACCGCTTTGACAACCATTCATTCATAAAACAAGCGATAGTCAGTAGGAGAAAATCGGAGTGCGCTATTTAGTATAATGAAATAATCCCGATCGCACACAACCCAATGTAATCTCTTGAATGCAGTAACCTCGACAAATCGCCAAATTTGGGATGAACTTGCTCAACTATTAGCACCGATCGCCCTAAATCACCTCATCGAGAAACATCTAGAATCCTGCAATTACAAAATACGCGGTTATTGGGATGACAATAAGTTTTATGAAGAAATAGCTTTGATTCAGCCCATCTATGCTGAGTTGATAGGTCGATCGATCGGCACAAATATCATCAACAACCATCCCACTTCCCATTGGATTAAACTTAAATTTTTACTCAAAGCCGATTTATCTGCGGTTGAAAACAACCTGGTGAGCGATGATGGCGATGATGAAATTGGCGAACTGACTCTGATCTTAGATCCCAATCTCCAAGTGACTGATGAAAACTGGTCGATCGATCTCGAATCTCCTTTTGTTGTTGCCAAAATTCACCCAGATTTGCAGCATTCTGCTTGAGGTGCGCTCAAAAGTGTGAATAAATTAATAAAACTATGCCAATAGTAGCAGATTGCTCCCTGCAAAATGCCTAGTGATTAAGTGCCAGTTGATGAATGAAGAATGGTTTACTAATTATCAATACCCGCTGCTCAAAAATATCCGACGAGATAAAAATTTAAGATCGCACCCCCTCAATAATTGCGAAATGCTGGAGATTCTGGCGAACTTGATGCCGTTACGATCGCCCGATCGGCAGAATCGATCGCCCAAGCACAAGAATTTCTCGAATTCCTTCAAAATTAGCTCGTCCCCCAACCCCCGCCCTCAATAAATCAGAGAGCAGGAATTCAGCCACGCTGCACTGGGAGCAAATTACTAACCTTTGGTAGAGGTCCATCGGATGGCTTTGGCATAAAATTAGCTGTGATCTATTGGCTAACACTCTTGTGAATACAACAACAAAAATTACCGATGTTTGGAGTAAAATCCAGGCAATGGGAAACGAATTTCTGATTTTATTACCAAATATTGTACTGGCACTGATTGTTTTCGCAATTTTCTTTTTTATTGGCAGAACCCTGAAACGAACGGTCAGAAAACTAACCACCGCTCACCGCCAAGCTCGCAATTTAGGATTGGTGCTGGGGCGATTGGCACAAGGAGTAACCGTTCTTACAGGATTGTTTATTGCTTTGTCGATCGTCATTCCGTCCATCAAAGCAAACGATCTCGTTCAGCTATTGGGGATTAGCGGTGTGGCGATCGGGTTTGCGTTTCGCGATATCCTGCAAAATTTTCTAGCGGGTGTTTTGATCCTGCTAACTGAACCCTTCCAAATTGATGACCAAATTGTCTTCAAAAACTTTGAAGGAACTGTAGAAAATATTCAAACGCGGGCGACAATAATCAAAACCTATGATGGTAGGCGCATAGTAATTCCGAACTCGGAACTATTCACCAACTCAGTCATCGTGAACACAGCGTTTGACAATCGCCGTTTGCAGTATGACATCGGGATTGGCTACGGAGATGATATTGATACGGCCAGACAATTAATTTTAGAGGCAATTGATGAAGTTGATGGAGTGCTAAAAAATCCGGCTCCCGATGCGATCGTCGTAGAATTGGCCGGTAGCAGTGTTAACATTCGCGCTCGCTGGTGGGTGCAGCCTCCTCGCCGTGCCGAACTCTTAGATTTTCAAGACCGCGTATTAACTAACATTAAAAACAAGCTAGTAGCAAATGGGATCGATCTTCCCTTCCCAACTCAGCAGATTTTGTTCCACGATCAGACAGAAGACACTGACGGCGATCGCACCCGCCAGCGGGAAGGCTGGCCCGCCGGACAAGCTGAAGTTCCCAAATCGCGCAGTATCAGCCGCGCCCTCAGACAACTGGCGGCAACAGAGTTTCAACGCACTAAATCTGAGGACGGCAAAGTAATTTCCAACAACAAATATACTGAGGGGAAATAGGGGTGAAAAATACGAAGTTCAGCAACTATTGGGATTCCTTAAATTCGAGTTTCTGGTTTGTGCCAAGCGTCATGGTTTTTTTGGCGATCGCACTTTCGTTCGTCACCATTTGGATTGACCAAAATCAAAAAACCAAACTGATTGGAGAATTGGGTTGGGCCTATACTCTAGGCCCGAGCGGCTCGCGCGCGATTCTTTCGGCGATCGCCAGTTCAATGATGAGCGTTGCTACAACAGCTTTTTCAATTACAATCGTTGCCCTTCAGCTTGCATCTTCGCAGTTTGGCCCTCGCTTGCTGCGTAACTTTATGCAAGATAAGGGCAACCAAATTGTGCTGGGAACGTTCATTTCCACCTTTGTGTATAGCTTGATGGTGCTGCGAACAATCAACGGGTTAGAAGAACATGAGTTTGTCCCCCACCTTGCAGTAACTTGCGGGATTGGTTTGGCGATCGCCAGCATTGGCGTATTGATTTATTTTATTCATCATTCTGCCTTATCAATTCAGGTCGATCACGTGATTAAATTAGTTGGTGAGGAACTAGATAGTGCGATCGATCGACTGTTTCCAGAAAATATTGGAACCAGTAAAGCTAAAAACAAGCAGCAAGACAATCCATCGGATATTTCCGCCGATCTTCCAGCTAATTTTGAGCAAGATGCCCGTCCAGTTTCAGCAAACAACGGCGGCTACATTCAAGCCATTAATAATGACCAACTAATGGAAATTGCCAGCGAGCATAACCTGCTGTTACAAATTCAACAGCGTCCCGGTCGCTTTACTGTCGAAGGAAGTGAACTTGTACAAGTCTTTCCTGGAAAACAAGTAAACGATGAACTTACATCCAAGATTAACGGTGCTTTTCTGATTGGCTCGCAGCGCACGGAGCGGCAGGATGTAGAGTTTTCGATCGACCAACTCGTTGAGATTGCAGTACGCGCTCTTTCCCCAGGAATCAACGATCCGTTTACGGCTATCCGCTGTATTGACCAACTGAGTGCGGCCCTTTGTCGTTTAACCCAAAGAGAAATTCCCTCTCCCTACCGCTACGACGATAGCAACCAGCTTCGGATGATTGCGGAACCCATCGCCTTTGCTGACGTGCTCGATGCAGCCTTTAACCAAATTCGACAGAATGGAAAATCGAATGTAGCTATTACGATGCGGTTGCTAGAGGCGATCGCAGTTGTGGCCCGTTTCACCAATCGAACCACACACCGAAAAGCACTCAGGCGACACGCCGATCAGACTGAACGCGCCAGCCAGCAGGCAAATTTCGATGAATTAGATCGCAAAGACATTCAAGAGCGATATTTAGCAGCATTGAAAGCTATAGACCAGGATTGAGGACTACCGGAAGTTTCAATATTTCCACTACTGAATTAGTTAAGCTGTTGTGTATAGCATTTCGAGCTTTCATCTGAGGTACTGTAGGGGATAGGGCATAGGGCATAGGGCATAGGGCATACCTCACAACGATCTCGAACCGCTGTAGAACCCATTTGATATCTATTCTGCGTAAATCTCAGAAACCGGGTTTCTCTCTATATTTCTCGTCACCCAACCAAAAACTCCAAGAATACCCGGTTTCTCGGCATGAGCGTAAATCTCAGAAACCAGTTTCTCTCTAAAAGTTGCAATTGCGAACACTTTCATCTCCTTTAATTTTCTCTACCGCCGCCCTAAAACAGAATACCGAAATCCCCGACTTATTCAACAAGTCGGGGATATAAAACAAGAAAACAGCCCCTACAGATTAATGACTACCCGCTCCAGCCGCCCGCTTGAAAGCCTCATCCAGCACTTCCGAAAGCGTCGGGTGCGTGTGAACTCGAAACGCTAAAGTGTTGACAGAATCGCGCTGGGCGATCGCATTTGCCGCCTCCTGAATCAAATCCGAAGCGTGCAAACCAAAAATGTGAACTCCCAACAATTCCCCAGTATCTTTCCGGTAAATCACCTTAGCCATACCGTCGGTTTCACCCTCCGCAATAGCCTTAGAATTTCCCTTAAAATAACTCTTGACAGAAGCGACCTCAAACCCTTCAGCTTTTCCTAACTCTTTAGCCGCAGGTTCAGTCATTCCCACATAGCTAATTTCCGGGTGAGTAAACGCCGCCGCCGGGATGCTCAAATAGTCAATTTCCCTAGCGCGCCCGCAGATATTTTCGACTGCCGCAATTCCCTGGGCCGATGCAGCGTGCGCTAACATCATTTTGCCATTAACATCGCCGATCGCCCACAAATTCGCGATTGGTTCTCCAGCCACCAAAACCTGCATCTTATCGTTAACGGGGATATAACCGCGAATCGTTTCCACGCCAAGAGTTTCTAACCCCAAATTCTTGCTTACCGGAACTCGCCCAGTTGCTACTAAACAAGCGTCAACTTCCAAAACTTCGACAACTTCCTTCGTTTTGAAATCAGCTAATTCAATAATTACCGGGGAACCGGGAATAATCTTCTTAGCCAACAATCCCACTTTTGTTTCAATATCGCGGGGTGTAATTAACACTCGTTCGGCCAATTTAGCAATATCTGGGTCAAAAGTCGGCATCAATTGATCTAGAGCTTCAATCATCGTAATTTCGCAGCCTAATGCTGTGTAAATATCCGAAAACTCTAAACCGATGTAACCGCTACCAATAATTGCGATCCACTTTGGTAGTGATTCCAATCTGACAGCATCATCGCTGGTAAATACAGTTTTGCCGTCAATTTCTATCCCTGGGGGAACGAAAGGAATCGAACCGGGAGCGAGAATAATATCCTTGGCGGTAATAGTTTTCTCGCCTTTATCTGTTTCGACAGTGATTTTTTGAGCGGCGGCAATTTTGCCCCAACCTTGGATGATATCGACGTTTAAACGTTTGAGGCTGTTGGTTAAGTCGCCGCGAAGTTTGCTAACAATAGTGTTAGCGTGATTGGCGATCGAAGAGCGATCGAAATCCACACTCCCCAACTGAATACCCAACATCTTGAGGTGGTGGGCATTTCGCAAATCTCGCACTCGCCCGGAAGCCGCCAGCAGCGCCTTGGAGGGAATGCAGCCGCGGTTGACGCAAGTCCCCCCCATGTCCCCCGCTTCGATAATTGCCACTTTCAGCCCGCAGCTAACCGCGTGTATGGCCGCGCCGTGTCCGCCCACGCCAGCGCCGATAATTGCTAAATCGTAATCAAATCCCTGAGTCACCTTAAAATCTCCTAATGCCTTTGAAATCTTAGGACTCAAGCAAAAAACACCGTCTGTCCGTCATTTTAAGCTTGTAGGTTGCGATCGCAACCTTTGAACAGCGGTAATAGTTGCATAAGTCCTGTGTCCTTATTCTCGACTAGACTAGGGTTAATTAGACAGTAACTGAGATTTTTTTAGGGTCAATGATTTCGAGCTCGGTGCGCCCCAAGTTTCAAATCACTGACTGGGCGGGTAAAGTTAGATAGACTTTGAGGGCTGACAATGCCGATTGATGTCAACAACCACGTCAAATGCAGTGCGGGTTTAGTGTTTGATCCTATAGTCCCGATCGCCCTCGCAGCCCCTGAAGAAGGGGGAAGAGGCGATCGAAGTCAACCCCTACTCCCCTTTTTAAGCCCGATCTCCCCCTAGCCCCCCTTAAAAAGGAGGGAACAAGAGGCGGTCAAAGTCACCCTTCTTAAGGGGGATGCGAGGTGGATCTGGCCTCGGCTCAAAGTAAAATTTGTCAAGGGTTTTAGCTGATTGGGGTTTTGATGTTTAAATATCTGTACGCGCCGGGGGGCGGAGTTTCTCGGCAAGTTTGAGAGTCTATGGAGTAGCTTATGATGGATGACGACGATCGCAAAGATTTACGGCGGGCCTCGGCTCAATCTTTTTTTCAGTCCCTGGATGAATTGTTCGATTATATAGAAACTGCCAACACTGAAGCGGCGCAGCCTCCGTCTCCGCCTCCTCAAGCTAAGTCTGCGAGTCAGCCTTCGAGCCCGCCGAAGAAGGCTAAACCTGCGAAAATTAATTTGTCGGATTTTGAAGATGCGATCGCGGATTTGGAACAGTTTGTGCAGCAAAAACGCCAGAAACGCCCGGAATCTAATCAATAGCGCTCAAAATTTTTAAGCAATCACATCCGATCAATGACGGATGATAGAAGCTGGCGGGCGATCGCCCCGGTTGGATTTTGCCGTTCAAGTGCGATCGGGCCAGCGGTTATACTGTGGTTAGTCTTTGTCTGTAAATTGTTGGGATAGGCGATCGAGTGCGGTGAATGTGGAGCGACTGACATAATTTATTGTTTGAGATAGTGAATTAGTAGCTGACAGCTATTAGCGATCGAATGTCCTACAACACATTCAACTATCTAACTGGTTATAAAAACAGACACAGATAGTAAAATTATTTCAAAGCATTTTTATCAGTAATATCATGTCCTGTCGATTACCATCACAAAAACGGTTCGATCTCGTGCGTCAGTCAGCGTCCGCAACATGAAAGCGTATGCAAGTCCGCACCACAAACGAATTTTACTATTGTTAGTCTAGCGACCGCGATATACTAGCATTAATAGCTCAATCGCTTAATTAATAAAATTTAAAATTCCCACTTCTGGATAACGGAGAATCGCTTTGATTTTTGACTTCGGAAAACTCAATGGGAGATAAATTATGCGATTATGAAAGTAAGAATTCAGCAACGCCTCTTAAATCATTTCCTGTCGATTCTCATCACAAAAACGGTTCGTAGTGCGGATGCTGAAGCCCGCACGCGCGATCGAATATTATTGTTGTCAATCGACCGTAAACGATATTATTCCAAATCTGAGGAAATGTAGAAGCACTCTATTCGATTGTTACTTCACTATCTCAAATTCTGGGATGTTTGTTTATATCAATTCCGGTTGCACTCCTCATGATGTTGACTGTTGACTGTTAAGAGGGCCCGCACGCACCATCCACCGCCCCTACTGACTGTTGACTGTGAATCGAACAACTGAAAATTGCACCGAGATAGGTGGTGACTTGTAAAAATAATTTATGAATTACCCTCTAATTTATCACCTGACGATGCAGCCGGAAACGATATTACCTGCTTAATTCATCCCTCTACTCTCCAACTGCTCAAAGCTTTAGGGTGCAAGAAAAACAGCCCTGCTAGCGTGCAACTGCACCTTCACATATCAATACGCTTGGATTAAGTAGACAAAAGCGGTTGAAAGCGCGTCTGTACAAGCTTGCAGCCGAGGAGTTCGGGATGAATACCGGGCAGTTAAAATTAGGTTATACCATTTCTCTAAAATCATGCAATACTCTTTGACCCCCCCTAGCCCCCCCTTGTAAAGGGGAGGGACAAGAATACTGTTGCATTATTTTTTGAAATTGGTATTATTTTCTTCAGTCGCCTCCGCCGGACATCGTTTGTGCAAAGCTGGTTTCAACCGCCGCCTGCACCTGCACCGCATTGCTTCACATATTTTGATAATTCTTATAGGTAAATTTACGGATTTCGACAATTATTTAAGCTCTCCTGTACGGATGTAAAAAAACGCTTTTTACAGAAATTAAAACTTACGTATCGATCGCCAAAAAGCGATTTTTTACGAAAATACCCGTTGTTATCGGCAAACAAGGTAAAAAACGCGGTTTTTTTGTCTGAGTGCGTCTAGGAATAAAAAAAATATCGGAAAAATTTTCCGGATCGAAGTTATTGAGGATGAAATGTTTCTTACCGTGACAGAGAACTATAGCCCAACGCTGAAATTTCCAGTCACTTCCAATCCTTAATTACTAGCAAAAGAAAAGCTATGCCTACTTCTTTCAATGGTTCTTTGGGTCAAACCACTAATTTCACCAACGTCAATGACCTAATCACAAAATGGCCTACTGCTGCCCAGAATCAAGGTATTAATTTGTCTGGGGTAGCTTTTGATGGGGTGGAAACTGACTACCTCAACCCTACCGCGATCGCCAATCTCACTTTACCAACGAATGAAAACCCTAAAAGTTGGTTGAGTTACGGCAGCACCCCTGGTATTGGTGTGCCATCCTCTTATAATGGTTGGTTCACCGATCCTAATAAAAATCGGGCGGAAATTAATTACGATCCGAACACCAGTCAATCTCAGGTACTGAAGCTGAAATGGGCAGAAGACCAAAATATTAGTAGCGCGACGATCGACCTCAGCGCATTGAGTCCCAAAACTAACCCCGGACTCGGCGATCAAGGTAATGAAGTTGGTTTGCTGCAAATCTTTAATAACGGGACTCTGGTACCGGCCAGCAATTTTACGATTACTCGTCTAAACTCTCCGGCAATCCAAAAACCGATTACTGTGGGTTCAGATGGAGTGACTTTCACGGGCGATCGCACCGATGGCAATTTCAAATTCAAAATAGAAGCAAACCCTACCAGCAACATTAGTTTTGACGAACTGCGGTTCTCAGCCAAAGCCTACGATACCCCCACCGCTGCCTACACCGCCACGTCTTTTAAAGACGATAGTTCCGACTACCTGCTGCGGAACATTGAATATCAAGGAACTCAAGATCCGGTTAGCCTTCAGTTTAGCGCCCCAACCTTCAGCGTCAACGAAGATGGAACGCCCGTTGCAGCCGTGACAGTCACTCGCACAGGTAGCAGCGCCGGCACCGCCTCAGCTACCGTGAACCTCACCAATGGTACTGCTACAGCCCCTGCTGATTACGCCAATACTGCCATCCCTGTCAATTTTGCCGCTGGGGATTCTACACCCAAGACGATCGTCGTTCCTATTGT
>NZ_CAWPRX010000111.1:0-8991 GCF_963890365.1 Tychonema sp. LEGE 07196
CCCTGATCCCCATCGGACCCTCAATCGCCATACACAATATATATGAGCAACAGCTTAGGAAGTATTTAAATTATTAAATTGTCGTTCCTAAGCAAAGTAGAAGTCAATCGTGAAATCCGAAGTTTGTAGGCTGCTTGGGGGTGCACCTTACCTTTATACAAAAAATCGCGACATCAAATATTATCGAAAAATAGGAGGATAAAAAGTGCTGAGCGGCTTATTGGACGGTTTATTCAACGGCATTAGCATCGGCGCTGTTTTACTAATTGCAGCCCTGGGACTAGCGATTATTTTCGGGTTGATGGGCGTGATTAATATGGCTCACGGCGAGTTGATGATGCTGGGGGCTTATACAACTTTTGTAGTGCAGAATGTCTTCAAAGGTATGGGAGGATTGGCCTTTGAAATGTATATTTTATTTGCCATTCCCCTAGCTTTTTTAGTAGCGGCACTGGTAGGATTAATTCTCGAACGCGGAGTGATTCGCTATCTCTACGGGCGGCCTCTAGAAACTTTGCTGGCGACGTGGGGCGTAAGTTTAATTTTACAGCAGTTTGTCCGCAGTGTTAGTTGGGTTTTGGTAGCGGGAATTGCTGTATTTTGTTTGCTATTTTTTGGCGGGTTGCAGGTGCTGAAGCGACGCCCGGATTTCGATCGCATTCGCAAGGGAATTATCGCCATAATTTTACCTTTGTCTTTGGGTATTTCTTGGGCTGTCAGCGCAGTTTTAGCACAAACTTACAAACTGGCAGTAACTAAACCTTGGTTTGGCGCTCAAAATGTTGATGTGACTGCGCCTGCATGGCTGCGCGGCGGCATCCCGCTGGGAAATTTTCAACTGCCCTACGCCAGACTTTTTATTATTGCGCTGACAGCAATTTGTTTGGCGGGAATTTACCTATTTTTGCAAAAGTCTGTGTGGGGATTGCGGATTCGCGCTGTGACGCAAAATCGCAGCATGAGCGCTTGTTTGGGCATACCTACCGAGAAAGTAGATGCGCTGACTTTTGCTTTGGGTTCGGGGTTGGCTGGTGTTGCTGGGTGCGCGATTAGTCTGATCGGTTCGGTAGGCTCAAATACCGGACAAAATTATATTGTCGATACTTTTATGGTTGTGGTTGTCGGCGGTGTTGGCAAGATTGTGGGCAGTGTAGTTGCTGCAATGGCGATCGGCACTGCAAATTACCTGATCGGCTCTGGGACAGTAGCATTAATGTTGGCTCCTGTCAAGCCCTTAGCGGATTTTTTCACATTTTTCGCCACCACCAGCATGGCAAAAGTCATGGTATTTGCCTTAATTATGGCTTTTCTGCAAGTGAAGCCGGGAGGAATTTTTCCGCAAAAAGGACGCACTGTTGAGAATTAACAACTACAGCTTCGATCGCCAAAAAAAATGAAAAATACACAAAAAAAGGCACGGCT
Organism: Tychonema sp. LEGE 07196; assembly: GCF_963890365.1. Classification (NCBI taxonomy): domain Bacteria; kingdom Bacillati; phylum Cyanobacteriota; class Cyanophyceae; order Oscillatoriales; family Microcoleaceae; genus Tychonema; species Tychonema sp. LEGE 07196. The sequence continues at coordinate 1,423 of NZ_CAWPRX010000111.1, forward strand.
AAAAGAAGCAGCAATTGTAGGGGCGATCGCCCTAACATTCATATTGCTCGTCCCAGGAATAGTTCCTGACGCTCGTCTCAACCAATTGGGCCGATTTTTAGCACTAGCAATTGCAGCCCTCGGCATAGACTTAATCTGGGGATACACAGGTTTGCTCAGTCTGGGACACGGCGTATTTTTTGCCCTAGGTGGCTACGCCTTCGCCATGCACCTAAAACTGCAAATTCCCCCAAGCACCAGCACTCAACTGCCCGAATTTATGAGTCTCTACGGCGTTACTGAACTGCCTTGGTTTTGGCAACCATTCTATTCATTTCCCTTCTCAGTCGTCGCAGTATTCCTCATCCCCGCCATCTTGGGCGGACTTTTAGGTTACTTAGTATTCCGCAATCGAATTCGAGGCGTTTACTTTTCAATTCTCACCCAAGCAGCAACCATTGTATTTTTTAACTTTTTCAACGGCCAGCAAAAACTGATTAACGGCACCAACGGACTCACCGACTTTAAAACCCTATTCGGAGCCTCAGTAAATAGTAGAGACACTCAATATATTTTCTACATTCTCACCGTACTATTTCTAGTAGCAACCTACGCCCTCTGCCGGTGGCTGACAAGCGGGCGTTTCGGGCGGTTGCTCGTAGCAATTCGCGACGACGAAGTGCGCCTGCGTTTCTCAGGATACAATCCCACAGGATACAAAGTTTTAGTATTGGCAATTTCCGCCGGTTTGGCCGGAATAGCAGGCGCTTTATTCACCGTACAAACAGGAATTATTTCCCCGAAAGCGATGGACATTGCATTTTCCATCGAAATGGTAATTTGGGTAGCAGTAGGAGGCCGCGCCACATTATCGGGAGCAATAATCGGAGCGCTGCTAGTCAATTTTGGCAAAAGTTTCTTGAGCGAACAATTTCCTGAAGTGTGGCTATTTTTCCAAGGCGCGCTATTCTTAATAGTAGTCACAGTCCTGCCCGACGGCATAGTCGGATGGCTGCAAAATAAAGATTTTGAACACATCCGTCGCCTGTTCAAAAAACCAAAGTACGCATCAACTTACCCCAGCCTGGAACAAGACCCCGAAGTACAGCGAGAAAAAGAAGAACTTGAACATTGAATGCTAAAAAATGATATCTGGTATGCTTGCGGATTTCCGACTAAAGATTTTGTAGTAAAATAACTCAATTATTTAACATGAGGGGAAACATATGGCAGATGTTATTGACTACAAAATCTACGGCGACGATTTGCAACTGATTGAAATTGAACTCGACCCCAGAGAAGGTGTCAGAGCTGAAGTGGGAGCCATGACATACATGGAAGGCGACATCCAGATGCAAACAGCCACAGGTGGTGGCATATTTCAAGGTTTCAAACGGATGCTGACAGGGGAAAGTTTTTTTATTAGCACCTTTGTCAACAGCGGAAATCGCAAGGCCCGCGTCGCTTTTGCCGCCCCCTATCCCGGGAAAATAATTCCCCTCGATTTAGGTAAACTTGGCGGCAAATTTCTGTGTCAAAAAGACTCATTTCTCTGTGCGGCAAATGGGATTGACATTGATGTAGCTTTCACCAAGCGACTCGGTGCCGGTTTCTTTGGCGGAGAAGGCTTTATCCTGCAAAAATTGCAGGGTGACGGACTAGCTTTTGTTCATGCGGGAGGAACAATAGTTGAGAAAAATTTGGGAGTTGGCGAAGTGTTGCGGGCAGACACTGGCTGTTTGGTAGCTTTTGCGCCGACTGTAGATTACGACATTCAGTTTGTGGGCGGGTTTAGAAATGCTCTGTTTGGCGGCGAAGGCTTGTTTTTGGTCAAGCTAACCGGGCCTGGCAAAGTGTATTTGCAAAGTCTGCCGCTCTCGAAATTGGCTGAGCGAATTATGGCGGTAAATCCAGCTCCTTTAACGAGCAGTTCTAGCAGTTCTAGCTTCGCGTAAAAGGTTTGTAGTGAGGACTTCAGTCCGCATTCAGGCTAAATTTGTAAGAAGCAACTAAAGTTCTTACTACAAATATTCACAAATAAAAGACTAAAGTCCTTACTACAAATTTTCAACAAATATTCAATAAAATTCCTGACAAATACATGAATAAAAAAATATTAGAAATAGAAAATTTGACTGTTAGCTTTGACGGTTTCAAAGCCATTAACAATCTGAATTTTAGTATGGATGCGGGCGAACTGCGAGTTATCATTGGCCCCAACGGTGCGGGAAAAACAACTTTTCTCGATTCGATAACCGGGAAGGTGCAGCCGACGGAAGGGCGGGTAATCTTTAAAGGTCGCAATTTACGGAAATTGTCGGAATATCAGATTGCTCGCCTCGGTATTGGCCGCAAGTTTCAAACGCCGCGAGTTTATTTAAATTTAACGCCGCGGGAAAATTTAGAGCTATCTTGCAACGGCAATAAAAATGTATTTCCAACTTTGTTTAAGGGTTCTCCTGTAGCTGAAAAGCGCACGGTTGCTGGTTTGTTAGAAACAATTGGTTTAGTTGCTAAAGCTGATGTTCCTGCTGGTTTGCTTTCTCACGGGGAAAAGCAGTGGTTGGAAATTGGGATGTTGGTGGCTCAATCTCCCGATTTGTTGTTGGTGGATGAACCTGTGGCGGGTTTGACTGATGAGGAAACGGCGCTGACTGGAGATTTGCTGATTTCGCTGGCAGAAAGTCACTCGGTGTTGGTGATAGAACACGATATGGAGTTTGTGCGGCAAATTGCTAAAAAGGTGACGGTTTTGCATCAGGGTGCTGTTTTGTGTGAAGGAACGATGGATGAGGTGCAAAATGACGATCGCGTTATTGAAGTATATTTGGGAAAACCAGAAGAGTAGTCATTTGTTTGTTGTTTGTTATTTGTTATTTGTTGTTTGTTGTTTGTTGTTTGTTGTTTGTTATTTGTTATTTTGTGATATTGGCTAATAACAACAGTTAACAGTCAACAGTCAACAGTCAACAGTCAACAGTCAACAGTCAACAGTCAACAGTCAACAGTCAACAGTCAACAGTCAACAGTTAACAGTCAACAGTCAACAGTCAACAGTCAATAATTATGCTGCAAGTTTCTGATTTGAATGTTTATTACGGCGAAAGTCACATTTTGCGCGGTGTCGATTTAAGTGTTAATGCGGGGCAAATGGTTTGTTTGATTGGCCGCAACGGCGTTGGCAAAACTACGATGCTAAAAACGCTGATGGGGTTGCTGCAACCCCGCAGCGGTAAGATTAATTTTGGCGGTGAGTCGATTGTTTCTAAGTTGACTCACCAGCGGGCAAAGTTGGGCATCGGCTACGTGCCCCAAGGGCGGGAAATTATTCCTAGGTTGAGTGTTAAAGAAAATTTGTTGTTGGGTTTGGAAGCGAAACCAATTGCGGTTAAAAATCCTAAAATTCCTGATGAGATTTTTGATTTATTTCCGGTTTTGAAGACTATGCTCGATCGCATGGGGGGTGATTTGAGCGGGGGACAGCAGCAGCAGTTGGCGATTGCTAGGGCTTTGATGGGTGAGCCGAAATTGCTAATTTTGGATGAACCGACGGAGGGGATTCAACCGTCTATTATTTTGGATATTGAGGCTGCGGTGCGTCGGGTGATTGCGACTAGGGGTATTTCGGTTTTGTTGGTGGAGCAGCATTTGCATTTTGTGCGGCAAGCTGACTGGTATTATGCTATGCAAAAAGGGGGAATTGTGGCTTCGGGAAGCACTAGCGAGTTGAGCGATGAGGTGATTCAGAGGTTTTTGGCTGTTTGAATCGAAGTCAGAAGGAAGAAGGAAGTTCGGCAGCGGATTATGTAACGGATGTAACGGATGTAACGGATGTAACGGATGTAAGTCCATCGGAAGAAGGAAGATGGAAGATGGAGGAAGGAATTGGTGTCAATTTTATGTGAAACTTAACTGGTTCCAAGGCAGAGCCTGGGAACCCATATCAGTGAGGCTCTGCCTCGATTGCGAAAGAGTAATGAGGAGGCAGAGCCCTCCATATCTTCGTTACCAGGCAGAGTCTGGTGACAAGTAAATGGGATTAAATGCTTTGATGCAGTTGCTTGATAAAAAAAACTGGTTTCTGCTTCTAGAAAAAATTCTGTTATTGCTTTTTGCTGCCGTCTGGCATTGTTGTACCTCCCATGCTGGCTCTGTCCAAACTGGCTCCGTCGATGTTAGCATTGCGGAGGTTGGCATTTGACAGGTTGGCATCTCTGAGGTCGGCAAATCGCAAATCTGCGCCGTCTAAATTGGTTCCTGTCAAGTTGGCTTTTCTGAGGTTGGTGTTGCTAATTCTTGCTCCGATTAATTCGACTCCGCTTAAGTCGGCGCGAGCAAGATTGGTGTTGACAAAATCTGAAATCTCGAAGCGACTTCCGCTGAGGTTGGCGTCTGATAAATCTGCTCCTGTGACGATCGCATTTTTTAAGCGCAGGTTAACTAATTTTACGGCTCGGAGGTCGCAGCGGACGCAGCTTTGGGTTAGCAACAGGGTTTCGACGTTGGCGTTGATTTGGTCAATTTGTTGCTGGGAGAATTTTTCGGCAAATTCTGGGGAGACGTAGCCGAGGTTTTTGGGATCGTCTGCTTTTGGTTGGGGTGTTGGTGTTTGGGGTGTTGGTGGTTGACTTGTTGGGGGTTGACTTGTTGGGGGTTGGGGTATTTGTGGTTGGATGATTTGTGGTTGAGGTGTTTCTGGTTGGGCTGTTGGTGTTTGGGCGATCGCCCTTTGTTGCAGCCCCGCTTGCGGATATTCTAGAGTAGCGGCAAACATTAACAGGGCGATCGACAATCTTGTGATTTTTTTCATAAAAACATTGCAAATAAACCATTAATATTGTATAATATTATGCGCTTTTGTGGCAGCATTCTATGATAATAATTGCGTTATATGTGTGTGACATAAAAATATAAAATTGGTTGCTAGTGAGGATTTTAGTCTTGGGATTTTAAAGAAAACTCAACTCCTAATTGCCAACACCTAACATTGATTAGCAGCGGGCGCGCTACATTGAGTTAAATAGATCCAAGTTCAGATAAAAAACTTCGGAACCGTCTGGTGCGCGAATTAATTTTTCTATTACCGGAGGCAGTTGTTGTTGGCGGTACAATTCGGGAATTTCGCAGAAACTTTCTTCGGTAACTTCCAAAATTTTTGGCATATCAGGAATGGGAATTCCCAAGCGATCGCTTTTATTTAAACTGCAAACAATCAGGTATTTGAAGTCAGCAAGAGTGCGACTGCTGGGAAATATTTTGGATAAGTTAATCAGGGTAATCAATTCTTCTTGATGTCGCACTAAACTTTGACCGCTATCTAAAAAACCGTAGGGATTAAAGTCTTTGACAACGCGCTGGACTTTTTCAATGGGAACTGCATAATTAACGTTTCCGAGTTCAAAGGAAACAAGTTTTCGAGGGGGCGTTCTGACAGCACCTTGTTTTTGACTGCGAAAACGGCGATTGTAATTGGCGTGAGTCATAGGATTTTAGATTTTAGATTTTAGATTTTAGATTGTAATGGGAATTGGGAATTGGGAATTGGGAATTGGGAATTGGGAATTTTTACGAATAACTCACAACTCACAACTAATAACTCACAACTCACAACTAATAACTAATAACTCACAACCAATAACTAATAACTAATGTTTGATTAATTTGGGGATGGCTTCTAAAAGTTGGGCTTCGCTGTAAGGTTTGGTGAAATATTTATTTGCGCCTAATTCCATTGCCATTTGCCGATGTTTTTCGCCGCTGCGGGAGGTCAGCATGGCTACAGGGATTTTAGCAAACCGCTGGGTCGATCGCATCGATCGCAACAATTCAAATCCATCCATCCGGGGCATTTCAATATCCACAATGGCCAAACTGCAATCAAGACCGTTTTGCAGCTTTTCCAAAGCATCCAGCCCGTCTTTAGCCTGCACGACTCGGTAGCGGGCACGAGTCAGCATCAGAGACAGCAACTGCCGAATTGTATAGGAATCGTCCACTACCAAAATCTGGGGTGACTGACTCGAACTCGGCGCCATATGTGGCGTTGTACCGGACACAGGGGCGATCGAACTATTGGCTAAAGAAGGTTGACCTACCAAATCATCCACATCCAAAATAGTCACAACTTTGCCGTCCCCCAAAATCGTACTCCCCAAAACCCCGCGAGGCTTGGATAGAGGCGGCGGCAAGGGTTTAACCACAATTTCCTGCTGGCCGATCAGACGTTCCACAGCCACAGCCAGCATTCCTTCACTCGAAGCCAAAACCAAGACAGGAATGTGGTCTTGGGTCAAAGGATCTGGAGAGGGGCCATCGGGGCCGAGGACGCTATATTCGAGCAAATCTTGCATCCTCACCAAACGAATAAATTCCTCCCGCCACCACAGCATCGGCTGATTGCCGGCGGTGTGAACTTCCGAAGCTTTGATGTGGAGAATCTCCTCGACTGCATCCAGCGGTACTGCTATTTTATTACGATCGGTCTTCACCATCAAAGCGTCAGTAATCGACAGCAACAGCGGCAGCTTGATGATAAAGTTTGTACCTTTTCCCAGGCGAGAGTCCACCTTCACCGTTCCCCGCACAGTCCGCAAATTCGTTCGCACCACGTCGAGTCCGACTCCCCGCCCCGAAAGGTCGCTGACCCCTTCTGCGGTGCTAAAACCAGGCCAAAACAGAAAATCGTAGAGTTCAGCAATGGAAAATTCTTGAGCTTGTTCCTCTGTCGCTAAACCCTTGTTGACAACTTTGCGGCGGATGATTTCCGGGTCAATGCCTTTTCCGTCATCGGCGACAGTAATAATAGTTTGGCCGCCTTGGTGGCGGGCTGCTATTTCAATTTGACCGCTGGCGGGTTTGCCGCTGGCTTGCCGAACTTCGGGCATTTCGATGCCGTGGTCGAAGGCGTTTCTCACTAAGTGTATTAAGGGGTCGCGCAAAGCATCGAGCAAACTTTCGTCAATTTTGGTATCTCTTCCCACTAACAGGAGGTTGACATCTTTATCGTAAGTGAGACACATATCCCGGAGCGCTCGGGGCAAGTGGTCTACGGCGCGACTGAAACTCACGACTCGCAACTGCATGACGCGGCTGCGGAGTTGTTCGGTAATGCGGCGCAGTTGGTCGGTACTGCGCTCGAATTTCATGGCTAGGAGGTCTAATTTGGTGGCGGATTGTGAAATTGCTTGGGCGGTTTCGATGACTTCTGCGGCTGTAGAGTGGAACTCTGTATAGCGATCCATCTCTAAGATATCAAAGTGAGCATGGGTCAGAGAGGATTTACTGTTAGCGATCGCCGGAAATTCTATTTCAGATCCTGCAATTTTTCCCAGTCCCGAATTGCCGTTTCCCCCTCTCCAATCGGCAAAACTCAGTCTGTCGTATTCTTCTCGCAACTGGCCGCCGAATTGGTTCAAATCTACGATACTGCGGCGGATGCGCTTGACTTCGCCGCGCAGTTCGGATTCTTGAAGTTCCAAATTTGTACGGTTGATGACTAATTCTCCGACGAGGTTCACCAATTCTGTTAAGCGTTCTAAGTCTACTCGGATTGTCGGTCTTTGGAGGTTGGGGAGTGGGGGAGTGGGAGAT
>NZ_CAWPRX010000112.1:0-8859 GCF_963890365.1 Tychonema sp. LEGE 07196
GATTTGTAGGGGTAGTGCCCCCGTGCCTACCCTTCCCACCAACCAGTATCGGTTTTCTGTCTCGGTTACAATCCTTGCGATTCCCCCGGCATCCAGGGCGGGCACGGGGGCACCGCCCCTACAGGTTGTTGATTTGTAGCCCCCGTGCCTACCCCCTTGTAGTGTGCCCCCGTGCCTACCCCCTTGTAGGGGTAGTGCCCCCGTGCCTACCCTCATGGGGATGTTCCTAATGACTCGGCCGCCAATTCTCATCCTCCAACCTGATACCGCTGTCTTGACAAGCCCTGGTTAAATGAGGGCTGTAGTAAGGGTCATTCTCAATATATTTTTGCCACCGGCTTTCCATCAGCTTCGATTCCTTCCTCAGTCGCTCTTTCTTTTCCGGCGAATCCTCGTAACCCCGGCTTTTAGATTCGTGGTGGTAGAGAACTACATGAGGCAGGTAAATATTGCGGTACCCTTTCTCTAGCATTTTCAAACACAAATCCACATCATTGTACGCCACTGTTAGTTCTTCGTCAAACCCTCCAACACTCTCAAATACTTCGCGCCGGCACATCAAACACGCAGCAGTTACCGCTGAAACATTGTTCATACCTACCACATTCCCGAAATATCCCGGTATCGATCGCGGCATATGATAATAACTGTGACCTGCCACACCGCCGCCGAGTCCCATCACCACTCCCGCGTGCTGGATTTTGTTATCTGAATATATCAGTAAATTGCCCACAGCCCCGATCGAGCTTCTCTGAGCTTGTTCAACCATCCCGTCAATCCAATCGGGAGTAATTACCTCTGTATCGTTATTCAAAAACAGCAAGTAATCTCCCTCCGCTTTGCTAGCAGCGTAGTTGTTAATCTTCGAGAAATTGAACGGAATATCCAGCCGATAACTTTTAAACCTTGCTGATTCCTCAGCCGTCCATTTAGCCAAAATTTCCGCCGTGTGTTGCTCTTGACTGCCGTTGTCGATGACGATAACTTCGTAGTTGGGATAGACACTCTTAGTAAAGATAGACTCCAAGCAATTGTCCAAAACATCGCCTAAATCCCGCGTCGGAATAATGATGCTTACCCGCTTGTAATCCGCAATCTTGTAACGGGCAATAAAGTGTCCCAAAAAGTAGGGAACGCCTTCAATCCTTCCCGGTTCGCCCCGGCGTTCGATCGCCTCTTGCAAAGCTTTTTGCCCTGCATCATAGGCATAGGGTTTAGCATCTACACCGCCAGCAGCCGAACCCGCGTGCATTCTCCAGTGGTAAAGAATTTTAGGAATGTGAAAAATCTTGTCAGTTTTTTCCGTAAACCTCAGAACCAAATCGTAATCCTGAGCTCCCTCAAAACCTGGTCTAAAACCACCGATTTCATCGATTAAGTTTTTCCTGTAAGTTCCCAAATGGCAAGTGTACATCCGAGACAAAAACGAATCGGGACTCCATTCGGCCTTGAAGAAAGGATTTATCAGTTCTTGATCCTGATAAATCTTGTCTTCATCCGAATAAATCATGTCCGCCTCCGGGTGGCGGTTCAGCAACAGCACCACTTCATACAAAGCCTCCGGTGTCAGCGTATCATCGTGGTCTAATAAAGATACAAATTCACCCGTCGCCAACTCCAAAGCAGAATTGGAACAGTGAGAAATGTGACCGTTTTTGGTTCGATAAACTACTTTGATCCGGCTATCTTTGGCTGCATATTCTTGCAATATTCGCTTGACATGAGGCGCAGTTGATGCGTCGTCAGCAATGCACAGTTCCCAGTAGGGATATATTTGATTGAGAACTGAGTCTATAGCTTCCCTGAGATAATTCTCTGGCGTGTTGTAGATCGGCATGACAATGCTAATCAGCGGCTTGTAGCTAAAGATTTCTAATGTTTCAGCCATCTTCCGCAAATCAGCTTCTCTGGGGCTGTGCTTGGCGCGCCACTTCGTATAAGCTGGGTCTTGACCGAGGAATAGCGAATCTCGCAAGTTTTCATAATCCAAACCAAAAAGTTTCGGATCGAGTTTGCTCGCCGTCTGATAAGCTTCCAGAGCTTCCGAAAGCTTGTCTTGTTTAGCTAAAGTTTTTGCTAAATTGTGGTACGACCAGCCAAATTCAGGAGCAACCTCGATCGCTCTCCTATATGCCGCAACCGCTTCATCAAGCCGACCTTCTTGTTGCAATACATCCCCTAAGTTGTGGTGCGACCAAACAAAACTTGGATTCACTTCTGCGGCTTTCTGATAGCTTTTAATAGACTCATCAATTTTACCCCTCCATTTCAGGACATCGCCTAAATTGTGGTGAGTTCCAAAGTAATTGGGGTTAATTGCAATTGCTTTGCGGTAGGCCGCAATAGCCTCGGTATATTTACCTTCTTGTTGCAGAGACTCGCCTAATTCGTGGTACTCAGCAGCTACTCCAGGAGTGTCTTCGATCGCACTTCCAGATTGTCGGCTAGCAGCACTTTTTTCTACCGCCCTACTTACCCCCTTTTTTTTTAACACATCTTCCAACAGCCCAGAAATAGCCTTGTCATCAGGCCGAATCTGCAACGCCATCTGATAAAAGACGATCGCCCCATCCGGCCAACTGTGGCGCACCAAAGCATCCGCCAACTCAACATAAAGGTCAGCATCATTCGGCGCAATCTCCAGCGCCTTGTGATACAACTGTACATCATCGGGATTCTCCTGAATCGCCTTTCGGTACAAACCCATTGACTGCTGCAAATCCCACTGCGATCGCATCCTCAAAGCATCAGCCAGCTTTTGCGAAATCCACGGCAAATCCGGCTGAATTTCCACAGCACGGCGGTAAGAAGCGATCGCCTCATCCCACCGTTCCAGCTTCTCCAGAGCCGTCCCCATGTTGTAATAAGTCCACGCAAAATCAGGATTTAACTCGGCCGCGCGACGGTAAACCTCGATCGCCTCCTCCCACCTTTCCATTTCTAGCAGCGCGTCGCCCAACTTGCTATGCGACCAGAAAAAATTCGGGTCAATTTCGTTAGCCCGCCGGTACGCAACAACCGCCTCATCCCAGCGTTCCAAATTCACCAGCGTTTCTGCTAAATTGTTGTGCGCCCAAAAATGGTCTGGATTCAGTTCGATCGACCTTTGGTAAGCTTCTACCGCCTCATCCCACCGTTCCAACTTAACCAGCGCGTCAGCCAAATAATTGTGCGACCAACTAAAATCGGGATTTAACTCAGTTGCTTTCCGATAAGCTTCCACCGCCTCATCCCACCGTTCCAACTTCAGCAAAACATCAGCTAAATTGTTGTGAGACCAGCTAAAATCGGGATTTAATTCGATCGCCATCCGGTAAGCATTTACAGCTTCCTCCCACCGTTCCAACTTCACCAGCGACTCAGCTAAATTGTTGTGCGACCAAGAAAGTTCGGGATTATTTCTAATAGCGTTGCTGTAAGCATCTACCGCCGCTTCCCACTGTTCTTGACTTCTGAGAATTTCGCCCAATTCATGATAAGCTGCACCAGCATTTGGGTTCAACTCAACCGCGCGCCGGTAACAGTCAATACCTTGATTTACCTTACCTTGCTCGATCAAAGTTTTGGCTAAATTCTCGTGTTCCTCGGCGGTGCCAGACTTGGGGTCGAGCGCATAGGCCCGGTACAAAGCCTCAGCAGCCGCCTCAGACTTCCCTAATTGAGTTAAAAGTTTCGCAAAATTGCGGAAAGCGCCGGCGAAATCCGGCTTCAGGGCGATCGCCTTTTCGTAAGCAGAAACCGCTTGCTGCCACTGTTCCTGCTGCGCGCAAATGCTGCCGTAATTAGCATAAGCTTCAGCAAAATTCGGATTAATTTCTATTGCTTTGACATAGCAACTTTTAGCTTCATCAATTTTTCCAACCGCTTGCAAGGCGTTGCCCAGCATTTTATAAAGTGGCGCTTCCGGCTTAATTTGTAGAGCTTTCTTGCAAGCAGAAATTGCCTGTTCCCATTTACCCTGAGCAAAATAACCTTCTGCGAGTATTTTGTATGCTTCTGGATCTTCTGTAGTAATTCCAGCATTAACAGGTTGCTGAACTTGTTGACGCCCAAGCTGTTGTTGAAGTTGTTGCGGTATTTGGTTCAGTATTTCTTGCGGTATTTTCCGCAATATTTGCTCAGGTATTTGTTGTTTAACTTGTTGTTGTTGAACCTGTTGCGGTATTTGTTGTTGAACTTGTGGCGGCTTAGCAGCACCATTTGTCGCCGTTGCACCAGCCAAAGTTTGCTCTCCATCGCTGCCATTTCTAGCATTAGCTGCGTTCAGTTCAATAGCTTTGCGATAATATACTGTGGCTTCTTCTAACTTGCCTTGTTTTTTGAGGGCTTCGCCGATATTTTGGTAGGCTTGCGCCAGATTAGGATTTAATTTTATAGCGCGATCGTAACAAGAAATAGCTTCGGGCAACTTTTCCTGGCGGAAAAAAGCATCGCCCATACTCAAGTGTTCCGAGGGCTTGGCTGTTTCCGGTTCCAAAGAAAATGCGCGATACCAGCATTCCTGAGATTCTGCCCCTTTGCCAATTTGTCCGAATACTTTTGCTAAATTGCGGTATACTCCGGCGAAATTCGGTTTCAGGCCGATCGCCTTTTGATAAAATCCGATCGCCTCCTGCCATTTTTCCTGCTGCGCGCAAAGGCTGCCCAAATTCGCGTATACTTCCGCAAAATTCGGTTCTATTTCCACAGCTTTAGCGTACCAGTGCCGCGCCTCTTCCATCCTGCCTTGAGCTTGCAGCGCCTTACCCAAAGTCTTGTAAGCCGGTGCAAAATTGGGGTGCATTTTCAAAGCTTGCTCGCAGGAGGCGATCGCTTCTTCTAATTTTCCTTGGGATAAGTATATTTCTCCCTGTTGGTTAAATTGAACCGCTGTTGATTCTGTATTTACTGTTGATGGCATAGGGGCGGCTCCAGATATAGCAATTTATGTATATATTCAAAACACTTAATAAGTCTACAGCGGTTTGACATCAACGATCGCTCTCTTGTTCCCCAAATTTAAAAATTTTATAGATCGGGCCGGTCTCTAGGGTGTTTTTGAAGAAAGGTAAAGAGGGCGATCGCAGCAGGAAGATGATACAGTCAGGTCGATCGGACTCCTCGGTGCGGGCTGCGGCTGGTTTACTGGCTCTGGAGTTTTGGCTGGCTTTTGGCGAACCTCCTCCTTGTATTTTTGTCGAGTGGGGGCGGGTTTATAGAACCCATTTGATATCTATTCTGCGTAAATCTCAGAAACCGGGTTTCTGTCTATATTTCTCGTCACCCAACCAAAAACTCCAAGAAACCCGGTTTCTCGCCCCTTGCGTAAATCTCAGAAACCAGTTTCTCTCTATATTTCTCGTCACCCAACCTAAAAACTCAAAGATATCAAATGGGTTCTATATATCTTCTGAATGTGAATTAAAGATTGTTGGCGAACCCGCGCTTACAACGATTGTGGTCGTTCGAGCGGATTCGAGCTCGCCAAAGGTGGGGAAATATCAGCCGATCGCTGCGGTAAAATCGTAGTCAGGGTTAACTTAAACCATTTTTCTTTCATATGTGCTACGGATGAAGTCTTAGCCCCCCCCCGAAATCGCGGGGGGGTTGGGGGGGTAATATCTAGCGCTACTTTCTTCCATTGGTATTAAACCTTTATATAATGGAAGTGGATATTACTAATACCGATATCAATAAAAATACACTCTATGCGAGTATGGGAGTGCCTGAGTTTTGGCGGTTTAACGGGCGGGTATGGCGAATTCTGCAATTAGTTGATGGGGCCTATGTCGAGTGCGATCGATCTCCGACTTTTGGCATCATTGAAAAAACGGATTTATTCCGGTTTCTAGAAGTGGCTTTCATTGATGAAGTTGCCGCAGAGATTGATTTTCGTCAATGGGTGCGAGGGCAGATTCAATGCCCAGTAGAGAAAGTGCGACCGGCATAATTCGCAGTAATATCGTGTCCGGTAGGCGATCGTAATAATAACATTGCTGTCAATTGACCGGACACAATATAATACCAATTATCAACAATCATTTGACATTAGCCGTGCGATCGCACCCAAAGGAGAAGAGTCTTTTTAGCAAAAAACGATCGCCATTTTCCCAAGCCGTGCGATCGCCTTTTTGTCAACAATTAGTTAACAAATATTAGTAATTACTAATCAAGCTCCTGCCGCGGCTGCTGCTTCTTCTTCTACGTCTTCGGCTTCAGAACCTGCTTGAATTCCCAGCACGCTAACAACCACCTGAGTTGGTTCGCCGAGAGCTACTACTCCCGCAGGCAAAACTAATTCCTCAATGTGCAGCGCATCCCCTACTTTTAAATTAGAAATATCTACTTCTATTGATTCAGGAATGCTGTCAGGTTTGCACTTAACTGCTAGTTGGGTCAGCACGGTATCCAAGATGCCGCCTTCTAACTTGACACCGACAGATTCGCCGACAAAACTTAGCGACACTTCAACTTCCAGGCTGTCTTGACTCGCGACGGAGAAAAAGCTCAGGTGGTAAGGATAGCCCTTCCAAGGATGAACTTGAACTTCTCGGAGCAAGGTTTTTCCGCTCCAAGAGAGGTCGGGAATACTGAGGTCAATTAGGGCGTTGTTGACTACGTGCTTTTTGAGCAGGTTTTCAACTGTTTTGGCTTTGACGGTAAGGGCTATGGATTCAGAGCCTTTGTGGCCGTAAAGGACGGCGGGAATCAATCCTGAGCGGCGGAGGGCGTTAGGCTTGCTGCCTTCTGCCCGCTTTTGACATTCTACTGAGAGTTCCATTTTATTACTTTCTGTTGATTGTTTTTACATTTTATCAAATTTGTGCAAAGCGCGATCGAACTTAATTAAATTCCCTGATAATTAGTCATTAGTCATTAGTCATTAGTCATTAGTCATTGGTCATTAGTGATTGGGCATTGGTCATTTTAGCCGAAGAGCGACTTTTCTGCTGGCGTAGCCGAAGCAAGCCAAAGGCTAGTCATTGGTGATTCGGCAATTCTTCGCCAAGGCGTGTCAACAATGAGAGCATCTGGTGTTTTGCAAAAAGCATTTTTTTATTATAGTGCGAGCACATCAAATGCAAAACACAAATGTTCCCGTCAAAAATCGCCTAAAAACCTTTGTATCTCTTGTTTATAACTGAGCCTCTCTCTCCCTAAATCCCCCTCAATAAAGGGGAGTAGGGGTTGAGTTTTAGGACTCCGGTTCCCCCCTTGTTAAGGGGGACTAGGGGGGATCGGCGGGCCTAATAGTCACAGAGCAGACTGATAATATACTTGAGATTAAGTTGATACCGATGATTCTCTCAATCTCCGGCTATCCGATCGCTCTTTACCCTATCTCAAATCCCAAATCGGCAATCTAAAATGCTTTGGCTGCGGGATGGCCGTCAGCAGACAGCAAAGCGCGTTTGGGGCCATGAATCGGGTCTTCGACAATGATAGTTTGGTCGCGGCTGGCTCCGAGAGATACAATTGCGATCGGCACTTCCATTAAGTCCGCCAAAAACTTGAGATAATCCAATGCTTGTGACGGCAAATCTTCCAACTTGCGGCAATCTTCCGTAGACTGTTTCCAACCGGGAAGGGTTTCGTAAATGGGCTTGCACTGAGCAAATATCCGGGAACTTTTCGGGAAATCTATACAGCGTTCGCCGTTAATTTCGTAAGCAACACAAACTTTTATTTCTTCTAATTCATCTAAAACATCGAGTTTGGTAATTGCCAGACAGTCAAGGCCGTTAATGCGGACTGCGTAGCGGCCGATTACTGCGTCGAACCAGCCGCAGCGACGTTTCCGACCAGTTGTGGTGCCGAATTCTGCACCTCTTTCGCCTAAAACTGCGCCTATCCCATCGACCATTTCCGTAGGGAAGGGGCCTTCTCCGACGCGGGTTGTGTAGGCTTTTGCTACGCCAATGACGCGATCGATCGCTGTGGGCCCGACACCAGTTCCCACGCAAGCGCCACCCGCGATGGGATTGCTAGAAGTAACGTAAGGATAGGTGCCGTGGTCTAAGTCTAATAAAGTGCCTTGCGCGCCTTCAAACAGAATATTTTTGCGCGTGTGAAGTCCCTCATAAATTTTCAGGGAACTGTCTACTACGTGCGGCCGCAAACGTTCTGCATAAACTCGATATTCATCAATTACATCTTGCGGATTGAGAGGTGGCAAATTGTAGAGTTTTTCAAGAATGACGTTTTTATGATTTATCGTCCATTCCAGTTGTTCTTGCAAACCTTCCAAGTCCATTAAATCGAGCATCCGAATGCCTGTGCGTTCCGATTTGTCGGCGTAGGTAGGGCCAATGCCGCGTCCCGTCGTCCCGATTTTATAATTTCCCCGCTGTTGTTCCGATGCCACATCGATTAATCGGTGATAGGGCATGGTGATGTGAGCCGTCTCTGAAATCATCAGGGAGGCAGTCGAAATATTCAGTTTTTCTAGCTGATCTAACTCTGCAATTAAAACTTTAGGGTCGATTACCGTGCCGCAGCCGATGATACACTGTGTCTCGGGATAGAGAATCCCGGACGGAATTAAGTGCAACTTGAAAGTTTTACCGTTGACTACCACGGTGTGACCGGCGTTGACGCCCCCTTGGTACCGTACAACGATATCTGCGGATTTGCTGAGCAAATCGGTAATTTTGCCTTTTCCTTCATCGCCCCACTGGGCGCCGATCACAACTACGTTAGCCAAGGGTTTCTCGCGTTCAGTTCAGGTTGACACAAACTCCGATTATGTACGAATGTGTCGCGGATGTCAAATATATTTTTGTTACAATTGAGAAAGTTGAGGCTCTATGGCGCTTTCAACCCACTTCCAGCACGATCGGGGGAGAGGGGGAGAATGGGAGAGGGGGAGAATGGGAATAG
>NZ_CAWPRX010000113.1:0-74897 GCF_963890365.1 Tychonema sp. LEGE 07196
CCCCAACCCCCCCTTATTAAGGGGGGGCTAAGACTTCATCCATAGCACATATGAAAGAAAAATGGTATAATAATTATTCTCAGTTGATGATTGAGAGAGAGAACGATTATCAGCGGCGGTTAGTTATTAATTAAGCCGTCGGATAAATTCTAAAGGTAAACCATCAGTATCAGCAATAAAAGCTACTTCATAAACATTTTGCCCGATCGCCTGTTGAGTCGGTTCTAATAAAACTTTCAAAGGTTGAAACTGGTTTGGTTGGTCTTTAGCTGCTTCCTCAAACTGTTTTTTGAGAGACTGCAACCAAGTAGGCAAGTCAGTTGTCGCCTCAGTTAAATCGAAAGATAAATGATAATACCCAACATAATGCTCGTCACCGAAAGCATCCGGTGCGGGTTTTGGTTCCGGGATTTGGATTAGTTCGATGCGTCCGTTGAGACCTTCCATCCAGCAGGCTAAGGTGTAACCTGTGGTAAAGCGATCGCTCACAGTAAATCCTAACTGTTCGTAAAAGGCGATCGCCCGGTGAATGTTAGCAGTGCGAATCGAGGCGTGGTGCATTCAATTTTAGATTTTAGATTTTAGATTTTAGATTGGGGAATTGGGAATTGGGAATTGGGAATTGGGAATTGGGAATTGGGAATTGGGAATTGGGAATTGGGAATTGGGAATTGGGAATTGGGAATTGGGAATTGGGAATTGGGAATTGGGCATTGGGAATTGGGAATTGGGCATTGGGCATTGGGCCTTGGGAATTGGGAATAACAAATAACCAACAACAAATAACCAATAACCAATAACCAATAACTAATAACCAATAACCAATGACTAATAACTAATGACTATTCAAACAATCGAAAATAGGGATATCTAGTAGGAACTCCCGGCTCTTTTTCCAAATCAAAATTAATCACTTCCCAGCAAGGTTCCTCCTGGGGATCGGGGCTAAAATCCACAGGTAAACCGTACAGCCTCGGGTGCGGCGATTCCGGCTGCCCTCGCCAAGGCGTGCTGCGTTCCAAATAAGTGCTGATTAATTCCCGATAGCGTTGGGCAACGATTACGCGAGTTGCTCGGTACCCTTGAGTATAAAGTCGATCGAGCGCTTCGTGAATTTCAAACCGAATCCCGTCGGGGTGGGTGTGCTGACGATACCATTCATCCTCCCAGCGGCGCCAGTGCCGCCCTGACTGAAGATGAACCAGTTCCCCCGTTTTTGGATCTGCCTCAAATGCCCCGTGACGCGAACACAAATAGGTATCGGTGAGTGTTAAAGCCGGAATTGTTTGGCGACAGTGGGGACACTGAATTTCCGGGCCAAACATCGGGTATTGCAAGGCAACTTCAATCATTTATTGCGTCCCAGCATATTTATCTGCAAAAGTGGCAAATAGTCTTATTATATCCCGTATCAACAACCAGCTAATCTGCTAGAAGTATCACGATCGACCAAAAAGATGAGTAATCTCAACGAACCTCTGCCTTTACTTCCTGCTTATTGGCCCGCGCCGGATCTCTCCCAAGCTGCTTTTGTCGCTTTTGGCGCTGTTGTCATCGGCTGGGTAGAGGTGGCTGCGGGCGCTAGTATTTGGTACGGGGCGGTGGTTCGGGGGGATGTAGAGCGAATTGCGATCGGCAAAAGTACCAATATCCAAGATGGAGCAATTCTGCACTGCGATCCGGGAAAACCGACTGTGTTGGAAGATTTTGTGACAGTCGGACACCGAGCGGTGATTCATTCAGCTTACATTGAACGGGGGTGTTTGATCGGGATTGGGGCGATCGTCCTGGACGGAGTGAGAGTGGGCACAGGCTCGATCGTCGGTGCAGGGGCGGTTGTCACCAAGGACGTTCCCCCTCGCACGCTGGTTGCGGGAGTGCCTGCGAAGCGGCTGCGGGATGTCTCTGAGGAGGAATCTGAGGAGTTGGTGGAACACGCTAAGCGTTACGAAAAGTTGGCTTTGGTGCACGCGGGGAAAGGTTCTGATTTGGGATTTGGTTAGTTGATAGAATAATATCAATTCCGGTTGCACCGGAATAATATAGAGGACACGGCAGTGCCGTGTCCCTACGCCAGATTAATTGTAGGGACACGGCAGTGCCGTGTCCTGGCTGTGAGTAATATTAATTCCGAGGCTACCGGATTTGATATAAAGTGTTTAGCATTGCTCTGGGCTAGTTTTATTTGACATGAATGCTAAACTACAGTAATTAAAATCAAGCAAAAAAACTATTGGTTTCCAATGGCTTACACCGCGCCAAAACTCCTAACTTTTGAAACATTTGTCGATCGATATTGTGACAACTCTCGCTACGAACTCGCTGACGGAGAATTAGTTGAGATGGAACCCACAGGCGCCCACGAAACCGTCGGCGGTAAACTAGCAACTCAAATCGGCATCGCCATCGCAGCCGAAAAACTACCTTGGTTCATTCCCCGCACTTGTTTGATCCGTCCATTTTCCGACGCAGCTACGGCGCGCCGTCCCGATATTCTCGTATTAGATGAAACCGCCATTGTTAGCGAGCCACTTTGGGAAAGAGAACCTGTGATTGCGCTGGGACGAACTATTAAATTGGTGGTAGAAGTAGTCAGCACTAATTGGAAAACAGATTACGCCCGCAAGATTGAAGAATATGCTCTTTTAGGAATTCCAGAATATTGGATCGTTGATTGTCGCGGATTGGGTGGCGTAGCTTTTATCGGTAAACCCAAACAACCTACTATCACCGTTTGTCAACTGATTGACGAAGATTATACCAAGCAACAATTTCGCCTCGGACAACCGATTATTTCTCCTTTGTTAAAAAGCTTGGAACTTCAGTTAGATGATATTCTGCCGCGATAAAGTGGGGTGTCAAACTAGATATAGGAATTACCCACGGGTAGTCAGGGTTTCGACACTTCGACGGAGTTTATTCTGATTCATCTATCATCGGTTTTTGGGCAGCGTGTCGCACAAAAATAATCTGAACGCTATCATCAACAATCGTAAACAGAATTCGATAGGCATTTCGTCCCTTGCCGTAAACAAGTTGTCGTATTTCTTCGTCAAAAAAACTATTCTCAAACGCGAAGGAACAACGAGAAGGCATATTTTCTAGCGATCAGATAGCTTTGTACAAGCCTTCTAACCAATTTCTAGCCTTCTGAGAAGAATGATTACTCAACCAAAAATAAGATTCCTCTATCGCTTTTTGCGCTGCGGGTTGGATAATGACTTGATATTTCTGATTCATGGCTAACTGTCTAGCTTATCAAACAGTTGATTGAAAAAATCCTCCGCTTTTTGCCCTTCCCCTCGATCCATTTGTGCCAAACCCAGTTTAATTCCCTTTAAAGTCTCTAATAACTCAACCGCATCTAAAAGTTTCTGATAGGATTCAGCATCCTGAATAACTAACTCTGCTTTCCCATTGACAGTTAGAACTAAAGGATGTTTTGTTTGTTTGAGGCGCTGCACAAACTCAGTCGTATTACGTTTAAAATCGGTGAGAGAATGTATATCTCTTGAAAGGTTAATCATAATGATGACATGAAATTAGCATTTAATTAAATGTTAAACGATACCTGCGGAGTTTGTCAATCTAAGCTTAGGTGATATTCTGCCCCGATAAAGTGGCTTGCTGCAATCTAAAATCTAAAATATAAATCAGAAACTGGGTTTTTTGCGTAAGTCCTATATATACTATTAAAGCTCTGCCGGAATTCCGCCGATCGCCTTTGCTTATAAAAATAAATTATGAACGATCGCACATCCAATCCAAACATCCCTCCACACACCTGGAAACGCGCCATTGGCCAGGGTTGGGACAATCCCTATACAGTCCGCTACGCAAGCAATCTCGACGACGGCCCCTGGCACGGAATGCCTCTGGGCGGGTTCGGGGCCGGCTGCATCGGGCGATCGCCCCGAGGCGACTTCAACCTCTGGCACATCGACGGCGGCGAGCACATTTTTCGCAGTTTACCGGCTTGTCAGTTCAGCGTTTTTGAAGAAACAAAAGGCAAAAAACAAGCTTTTGCACTGTCCACTGAACCGCCTACAGATGGCAGTTTATCTAGTTGGAAATGGTATCCCTCGGAAGGAAGAAGGAAGAAGGAAGAAGGAAGAAGGGAAGAAGAAGAAGGAAGAAGGGAAGAAGGGATAGGAGAAGAGTCAAATTCTGGGACTTATCATGCTTTGTATCCGCGCAGTTGGTTTGTTTACGAAAATGTCTTTGAAGCTCAATTAAGCTGCGAGCAATTTTCGCCAATTTTGCCGAATAATTATCAGGAAAGCAGTTATCCAGTTGCAATGTTTGAATGGGTGGCGCACAATCCTACAGATGCGCCGATAACTCTTAGCATTATGCTGACTTGGCAAAATATTGTGGGCTGGTTTACTAATGCTGTACCCCCCCAGCCCCCCCTTACTAAGGGGGGGTACGGGGGGGTTCCCGTGATGGTGCGAGATGATGGTAGTCCATTTTATGACTATCAATCCCGGTGGGGAGAAAGTGCCGGGAATATGAATTTGTTGGTGGAAGATTTTCACCGTATAGGTTGCGTGATGACGCGGTTGTCTGCTGGCGACGAACCGCAAGAGGGGGATGGACAATGGGCGATCGCAACTGTGACTAATCCGGCGGTTGAAGTATTCTATCAAACTCGCTGGAACCCGGCGGGGGACGGCGATGATGTTTGGCGCAATTTTTCGGCTGAAGGTTTCTTGTTGGATGACAGAGACGAGACAGCCGCAGCAGCCGGGGAACAGTTGGCTTGTGCGATCGCAGTTCGGTTTACAATTAGACCAGGCAAAACTCGCAAAATTCCCTTTATTTTAGCTTGGGATTTGCCCGTTACTGAATTTGCATCTGGAGTTTCTTACTACCGCCGCTATACCGATTTCTTCGGGCGGAATGGCAAAAATGTTTGGCCGATTATTCGCACGGCGATGAAGCATTCTGATACTTGGCGCGAAAGTATTGAAGCTTGGCAAAAACCTATTTTAGAACGCACAGATTTGTCCGACAGTTTCAAAATGGCGCTGTTTAATGAGTTGTACATTTTGACTGACGGCGGTACTCTTTGGAGTGCGGCGGACGAACGCGATCCCAAGGGTCAATTTGGAGTTTTGGAGTGCATTGATTACCGCTGGTATGAAAGTTTAGACGTGCGGCTTTACGGTTCTTTTGCTTTGTTGATGCTGTGGCCGGAATTGGAAAAGTCGGTAATGATTGCCTTTGCTAGGGCAATTTCTGCGGGAGACGATACGCCGAGAATTGTGGGCTGGAATCAAGCTTCGGCTATTAGAAAAGCAGTCGGGGCGACTCCGCACGATTTGGGCGCTCCTAACGAACATCCTTGGGAGAAAACGAATTATACCAGCTATCAAGATTGCAATTTGTGGAAGGATTTGCCTTGCGATTTTGTCTTGCAGGTTTATCGAGATTTCCTGTTGACTGGCGGCACAGATTGCGAGTTTTTGCAAGAGTGTTGGCCGTCAATTGTTGAGGCTTTGGCTTATCTGAAAACCTTTGATGAGGATGGGGACGGCATTCCTGAGAATTCGGGTGCACCGGATCAGACGTTTGATGACTGGCAAATGCGGGGAATAAGTGCGTATTGCGGGGGTTTGTGGTTGGCGGCGCTGGAGAGTGCGATCGCGATCGGCGAAATCTTAGAAGATGCAGCACCTGAGATAATTCCCAATCCCCAAGAGAAGATTGCATTATATCACAGTTGGCTGTTACAAGCAAGACCTAGCTATCAAGAAAAACTGTGGAACGGTCAATATTACCGTTTGGACAGCGAGAGTAAATCGGAAGTGGTGATGGCAGACCAATTGTGCGGTCAATTTTACGCGAAGCTGTTAGGATTGCCGGATATTGTGCCGCCAGAATGTGCTGTCAGCGCTTTAGAAACTGTGTACGATTCTTGTTTTTTGAAGTTCAACGATGGCGAGTTTGGGGCTGCGAATGGGGTAATGCTGAACGGTTCGCCGGAAAATCCTAATGCGACTCATCCTTTGGAAGTTTGGACGGGGATTAATTTTGGGTTGGCTGCTTTTTTGGTACAGATGGGAATGGAGGAGAAAGCGTTTAAATTGACGGATGCGGTGGTGAAGCAAATTTATGAGAATGGGTTGCAGTTTCGCACGCCGGAAGCGATTACGGCTGGGGGGACTTTTCGGGCGAGTCACTATTTGCGGGCGATGGCAATTTGGGCGATTTACTATGTTTTGAATGGTAAAACCGCAGATATTGGCAGGTGAACACTAATTAACGCTGCCTCTGATTTATTGATCTCTCTTTTTTGGAGGCTTTGCGTCATCAGCATCAAGACTGGTTCGATCGTTCAACAGCAACCGTAAACTATACGATCGCCTGCATTGTTGACTGTTGACTGTTGACTGTTAACAGTTAACAGTTAACATCATGAGGAGTGCAACCGGAATTGATATGATGCAAGAACTGTAAAGAAACCCGGTTGGGAGTGTGTATTTTATAAACCTGGAATACGCTGTATTATAGCTATAAACGGGGTTTTTTGGGAAAATACACGCCTGAAAACCATCAATCTCAAAAAAACCCGGTTTCTTTGGGTTTGATGCGTAAGTCTCAATTATTATCAACTACCAGACTTAAGATCGATCGCCTAACAGTTCTTCTGCTACCAATCCTTTCTGAATTGCGAGAACAGCAGCTTGAGTGCGATCGCGCACTTCTAACTTTTGCAAAATCGCGTGAACGTGCACCCGCACAGTCCCCGGTGCAATGTACAATATTTGTGCAATTTCCTGATTGCTTTTCCCACTAGCAACTAAAGCCAATATTTCCTGTTCTCGCTTCGTCAGCGGATTGTCTAAAACTTCCGATTTTACCCCGACTTTCACAGGTTCAGGATGAGTAAAAACTGCCCTAATTTCTGCAGTTGCGCCCTTATCCCACCAAGAAGCGCCCGACGCTACCGATCGAATTGCCAAAACCAAAGTTTCCGCCGCAATTCCCTTGAGACAATATCCGTGAGCTCCAGCAGCCATCAATCTTTCAATTAACGATTTTTGCGAATGGGATGTTAAAATTAAAATGGGAATTTCTGGATGTCGCTGTTTAATTTGGCGGCACGCTTCAATACCACCAATTCCCGGCAAACCTACATCCAAAACCACCACATCCGGCAAGTATTCTTGAGTCAATTCTACCGCAGTTTCGCCATCTTCAGCTTCGGCAATTATTTGCAAGCAACTTTCCTGCTGCAATCGAGTTTGCAGTCCCAACCGAAACAGTTCGTCGTCTTCAACTAGCAGAATTCGTAAGGGAGAATTAGGTTTCATTGGCGGAGATTGCTGGTAGTCGGAATCCAAACAAAGCACCGTGGGGTAATTTGTTTTCTGCCCAAATTATACCGCCGTGGGCGTCAATAATTTGGCGAGATAAGTATAATCCCAATCCCGATCCTTTAGCTTGCCGATCGCTATTTCCTTGATAAAAACGCTCGAATAGGTGCGAGAGTTCCCCTGCGGTAATTCCCAACCCGCTATCGCTCACTTTCACTACCTGATAATTTGAATGAGATGCCATCACAATTTCTACTTTGCCGCCTCGGGGAGAATGGTTGAGCGCGTTTGTTAGCAAATTAACAAAAACGCGCTGGAGTTGGACTGCATCGCCGTTTACCCACAAACAGCGACGGAAATCTGACTCTCCGTAACTCGTACTAATATAAACTCGACGCGCCGCCGATAAATCTGCGAGTGTGGCAATTACCTCTGTTGCTAAAGCTACTAAATTTACAGGAGCAAGTTGCAGTTTCAAACCTTCAGTATCGTTGCGGTAAATATCTAACAGGGTTTCTACTAATTGTAGCGACATTTTGTGCGATCGCGCCATTGTTTCGAGAACCTTTTGCTGACTGGGAGTAACATCGCCAAATTTTGCCGATTTAAAAGCTTTAATTGTTTCTATCGCCCCCAGCATCGGCGTTTTCAAGTCGTGAGTCAAAGTAGAAACAAAATCCTCGCGGATGGTGGCTAGCTGCTGCTGCGACTGCAACTGAGCTTTAGCAAGAGCGATCGCTTCTTGGTATTGCTGATTGCGATCGCTCAAATATCCCGTCACTCCCAAAGCCATAATTGCGATCGCTCTATTTGCAAAAGTTGCTAGGGCGATCGTTTCTCCAGGAGGGATAAACACATTCAACAGAGTCAAAGCTGCCGCTATCAGCGTAATTTGTAATTTCCCCAACCGACTCAAGCGCGAATTTGCCAGTATAATCGGCCCCGTGTACAAGTATCCAAACAGATACTCCGAGGGAGTGCTAAATTCCAGCGCGATCACAATAGCAAACAAAATGGCGATCGACCATCTTCCGCGCAAATACTTCTCTTGAAGCAGTACATTTTTGGGGACTTTTAATAAGCTTTTAAACATTCCTAATCAATCCATTTTAACATGACCAGTCCCGAAAGAATTGACCCTCAAACACCTAGTTTTTTACCAAAAAACTCAATTTTAGCCCTTAATTGCGCTAAAAACTCGATTTTTTGAGTCGGAGTGCGTAATATCAATTCCGGTTGCACTCATACATGATGTTAACAGTCAACAGTCAACAGTCAACAGTCAACAGTCAACAGTCAACGTCTGAATTTACTATTCCGATGAAGAGATGATTTGATATAAGTCCTGAAATATTCAGTAGATTGTCCCGCACAAAACAGCGTTTACACAGCATCTATACCTGCAAGTATAGACTTCAAACATCATCTAAACATTCGCCTATTAGTAAAAGTATATAGCATAGAAGCATAAATTCTAAACAGTAACTTATATCTTAAGACTAATTATCAAACACCCCAAAATTCTGTAGAGTAATCAATAAAAGTAAACCTAACCTTGCGGCCTACGGGAGTCGTTCATGAGCTTTGCAGAACCAAAACTCATTCAAATACCGATCCAATTCAACAGCAGTTATTGTGGCCTAGCACTAAGTGCCATACAATTGCCCGATCACTGCTGTTGCTTGGGATTAATAAGAGAAAACCGATTCATTATAGCCAGCGAAATTCCAACAATTTTCTGCGGAGATCGGATCTTAGCAGTAGCAATTAATCGGGCGATCGGCCCCGAACTAGAAGCAACCTTAAAGAAAATTCACCCCGTTTTGTGGACTTCCTTCCGAAGCCATTTTCCGAGGAGTGAAGCGGATTTATTCAACAACGAGGATTTTTTAACTAAGTTATGCTGCAAGGATTAAGTCAAATCGGATTAACGCTAATCATTTTAATCGCGATCGCCCCCGTCTTGGGCAATTACATGGCGCGGGTGTACATGGGAGAACGAACCATCCTCGATCCCGCCATTAAACCAGTAGAACAACTCATCTATAAAGCAGGCAACATCCGTGCTTTAGATTCCATGACAGGCTGGCAATATGCGCGATCGCTATTATACAGCAATGTAGCAATGGGCATATTTGTTTTTCTAATCTTCATGCTTCAGGGAGTGCTACCTTTAAATCCCACCAGCCTCAGCGCACCAACCTGGGATACCGCCCTGCACACAACAATTTCATTCCTCACAAATACCGACCAACAGCATTACTCCGGCGAGACAACATACAGTTATCTATCCCAGTTAACTTTGGGTTTTTTAATGTTTACCTCAGCCGCCACAGGTTTAGCAGTAGGAATCGCCTTTATTCGGGGACTGACTGGCCGCCCGTTAGGTAACTTTTACATCGATTTAATTCAATCAATTACCAGAATTCTCCTGCCATTATCTTTAATAATCGCCTTGCTATTGCTAATTTCAGGAGTACCCGAAACCCTAGCAGGGCCACAAGTTGCCACCACCTTAGAAGGCAGCACCCAAGTTATTGCCCGCGGCCCAGTAGCTCACTTTGAAAGCATCAAACAACTAGGAGAAAACGGCGGCGGATTCTTCGGGGTTAACTCTGCTCACCCCTTTGAAAATCCCAACCCTTTTAGTAACCTGCTGGAAATCCTAGCAATGGTTTGCATCCCAGCAGCATTCATTCACACCTACGGCAGATTTGCCAACAACAAAAAACAGGGATGGCTGATTTTTTGGATGGTATTTATAATGTTTGTTGCCTTGATTGGCGTTGCAGCAGTTGGCGAATATCAAGGAAATCCTCAAGTCAATAATTTACTGGGTTCCGTGCAACCAAATTTAGAAGGAAAAGAAGTTAGATTTGGCTGGGCAGAAACTGTACTTTGGGCAGTGACTACAACTGGTACAATGTGCGGGGCTGTGAACGGGATGCACGATTCTTTAATGCCTCCCGCAGGTTTTGCTACTCTGTCTAACTTGTTTCTGCAAATTGTTTGGGGCGGACAAGGAACCGGAACAGCTTACTTATTTATTTACCTGATTTTGAGCGTATTTCTCACAGGATTGATGGTAGGAAGAACGCCCGAATTTTTGGGACGCAAAATTGAAAAGCAGGAAATAGTTTTAGCCAGCGTGGTTTTGTTAATTCACCCGATCGCAGTTTTAATCCCTGGTGCAATTACCCTCGCCTTTACCGACAGCTTGAGCGGCATCAGCAACCCCGGATTTCACGGCATTTCGCAAGTGATGTACGAATACGCTTCAGCCGCAGCTAACAACGGTTCAGGCTTTGAAGGATTAGGAGATTCTCAACCCGCAGCAACAGGACTTTGGTGGAATTTAAGCACCTGTTTTAGTTTGCTTTTAGGACGCTACGTTCCAATTGTTGCAATGCTGTTGCTAGCTGACAGCATGACAAACAAACAACTGGTTCCCGAAACAACCGGAACACTCAGAACAGACTCAGTTTTATTCACCAGCGTCACAGCAGGAGTAATCATAATTCTGGGCGCGCTGACATTTTTCCCAGTTCTAGCTTTAGGGCCAATTGCCGAAGGATTTGAAATTAGCAGCGCTAAGTTGGAACCCACACCGATAACTGCACCCACAACACCTTTAGCAACACCAACTCCTCCACCTCAATAGCAAAAATTTGTCAACCTTATCCTCCTCTTTCTCCGTGTTCTCTGTGTCCTCTGCGGTTCATTAAAAATCCAAATTATGGCTTCTTCCAATACCCCCAATCCTCAAAAAAATTCCCGTTCCAGAGGCCCTCGCGAGTCTCGCAAACATACGCCCAAAGCAAATACAAAAGGGCTTTATCAAAGAGCTTTCAAAGAAGCTTTTGTCAAGCTAAACCCGCGGGTGATGCTGAAAAATCCAGTAATGTTTGTGGTGTGGGTTGGCACAATTGTGACTGCATTATTAACGATCGACCCCACGCTGTTCGGCCCGGTTCCCGGCGAAAATCAGAGAGTTTTCAACGGTTTAGTCACATTTATTTTGTTCTTCACTTTGGTATTTGCTAATTTTGCCGAAGCAGTAGCAGAAGGGCGCGGCAAAGCGCAAGCAGACGCGCTGCGATCGACCAAAGCCGACACCACAGCCCGCAAACTCTTACCAGACGGTTCAATTCAAGAAGTAAGTTCGACAGCCCTGAGACGCGGCGATCAAATTAAAGCGATCGCAGGCGATGTCATTCCCGCTGACGGCGAAGTGATCGCAGGTGTCGCATCTGTGGACGAATCTGCGATCACCGGCGAATCGGCCCCAGTGCTCAAGGAACCGGGTTCGGACATCGCCAGTTCCGTTACCGGCGGGACACGCATCCTTTCTGACGAACTGACGCTGCGGGTGATGGCCGACCCCGGTAAGGGCTTTTTGGACAGGATGATCGCGCTGGTGGAGGGCGCAGAACGCTCGAAAACGCCGAACGAGATCGCGCTGACTGTGCTGCTGGCGGTGCTGACTCTGGTGTTTTTGATTGTGGTTTCGACGATTGGGCCGATCGGCAATTATGTAAAAACTCCTGTGGGCGTGGTGACGCTGATTTCGCTGCTGGTGGCGCTGATTCCAACAACCATTGGCGGTTTGTTGAGCGCGATCGGCATTGCGGGGATGGATCGCGTCGCTCAGTTTAACGTCATAGCGACCTCTGGGCGCGCCGTAGAGGCTTGCGGCGACGTGAATACGCTGATTTTGGACAAAACGGGGACGATCACCCTGGGCAACCGTTTAGCCGAGGAATTCATTCCGGTCAACGGTCACTCGCTGGATCGGGTTGCGAGTGTGGCGCTGGCTGCTAGCGTGTTTGACGAGACTCCAGAGGGAAAGTCGATCGTCCGTTTGGCGGAAAAATTGGGCGCTACAGCAAAATTCGATCGCGCTAACGCCACCGGCCTAGATTTTTCCGCCAAAACCCGGATGTCTGGTACCGATTTGCCCGACGGGACGGAGGTTCGCAAGGGTGCGGTGGATGCGGTGAAGGGTTTTGTGCGATCGCGCGGCGGCAATTTCGGCCAGGATCTCGATGAAGCTTACGAGCGAGTTTCGCGCTTGGGAGGCACGCCGCTAGCGGTTTGTCAAGGCAGCGACACCTACGGAATTATCTATTTGAAAGATGTGATTAAACCGGGAATTCGCGATCGGTTTGACCAACTCCGAAAAATGGGAATTCGCACCATCATGCTCACCGGAGATAACCGAATTACAGCATCAGTAATTGCCGACGAAGCCGGAGTTGACGACTTCATTGCCGAAGCAACTCCAGAGGACAAAATCGAAGTGATTCGCAAGCAACAAGCCGAAGGCAAATTAGTAGCAATGACGGGAGACGGAACCAACGACGCACCCGCCCTAGCCCAAGCAAACGTCGGACTCGCGATGAATTCTGGAACCCAAGCCGCGAAAGAAGCTGCAAACATGGTGGACTTAGATTCTGACCCCACCAAACTAATTGACTTAGTGACAATTGGCAAACAATTGCTAATTACTCGCGGCGCGCTGACTACATTTTCCCTAGCCAACGACATCGCTAAATATTTTGCAATTATTCCAGCCATGTTTGCCCCCGTTGGCGATTTAAACATCATGGGTTTAGCGAGCGGTCAATCAGCAATCTTATCCGCATTAGTTTACAATGCTTTAATTATTCCCGCATTAATTCCCCTAGCATTAACCGGAGTAAAATTTCGCCCGTTAAGTGCAAATCAACTGTTGCAGCGGAACATCTTAATCTACGGATTGGGCGGAGCAGTCGCGCCGTTTATCGCCATCAAAATAATCGATGTTTTCATTGCCGCCGTCGGGCTAGCATAGAAGAAGTCAGTAGTCAGTAGTCATTAGTCATTAGTCATCAGTCATCAGTCATTAGTCATTAGTTATCGCCTCCTTTAAAACTCGTTTCTTAGTAAAACCTATGAACGCAGATATAGAGGCTCTATATCTACTTTAGAACACCAAAAATTGGAGAAACTATGAGACGGAACAATTTGATCAATGATGTTTTGCCCAGGACTTTTCAAGAAACAATTGAGTTAGCACAAATGCTCTCGCAGCGACATCCAATCCCGGTACAGCTATTTCTAGTAATGTGCTTTAACTTAATAATTGCACCCGCTGTTTATGCCGCTGCGGATGAAGGCTTGACCAAAAAAGCTGCATGGGGTTTAAGTCTTTTGGGTTTGGCAATAATCGCGCTCGCAGTTTACTTGTTTGTCGTGATTTTTCAGCCGGAAAAATTTTAGCAAAATATCTGTATTGCGACTCCCAGAAACCGGGTTTTTTACCGAATCTGCCGGCCCAAACGAAATATTTCGCGAAAAAACCCGGTTTCTTGCCCCCGCGTGTAAGTTGTCCTTTGTTCTTCATTCATTCATTCATTGAGGTAATTCATGAGAGAGATAATCAAAGCAATTCGCGTCACTTTAGTTTTGTGGGGAATCACCGCAATTATTTATCCCTTAATCGTGCTAGTAATCGGTCAATTCGCCTTCAACTCGCAGGCAAACGGCAGCTTAATTACTAAGCAGGGAGTTGTAGTCGGTTCATCCTTAATCGGTCAATCATTCACCTCGGATAAATATTTTTGGAGCCGCCCTACTACCACAAATTACAGCAGCTTTGTACCTACTGATTTCGACCCGACAAAGGCAGATAATTTAACTCAAAGAACTGGCGTTTCGGGAGCTAGCAATCTTGCTCCCAGTAACTCTGATTTGCTGCGTCGAGGCAATGAAAAAGATGGTTTTCAAGGGGTGCAAGTTGAAGTAGCCCGCCTCAGTGAAGCTGGCATCAAACCTGCGGCGGATTTAGTTTACACCTCCGGCTCTGGTCTAGATCCGCACATTAGTGTAGAATCAGCTAAGGCGCAAATTGAGCGGATAGCAAAAGTGCGATCGATTAATCTCAATCAAGTAGAAATGTTGGTATCCAAAAATACAGAAAGCCGATTTCTCGGAATTTTCGGCGAACCGGGAGTTAACGTCCTCAAACTCAATTTAGCTCTCGATAGTTTACAATAATTTAGAGTCATTAGTCATTAGTCAGTAGTCATTAGGAAATTGTTAGCTGTTGACTGTTAACTGTTAACTGTTAACTGTTGACTGTTGACTGTTGACTGTTGACTGTTGACTGCCAACTGCCAACTGCCAACTAACAACTGCCAACTGCCAACTACCAACTGCCAACTACCAACTGCCAACTGCCAACTACCAACTGCCAACTACCAACTGCCAACTGCCAACTTATCTATTAAGCTATGATTCACTCTAGCGAACTCACCAACAATTCAGACGCGGTTTATGCCCAAACTAACCGCAATTGCGATCGCACCCGCCGGGGAAAGCACAAAATATTTATCGGCATGGCTCCCGGTGTGGGCAAAACTTTCCGAATGCTGGAAGAAGGGCATCGACTCAAATTAGAAGGCATTGACGTGGTTGTTGGACTGTTAGAAACCCACGGACGAAAAGAAACCGCCGAAAAGGGAAAAGGATTAGAAATAGTGCCGCGAAAACAAATGCTGCGCGGCGAAAAAATGCTAGCTGAAATGGATGTGGAAGCTGTCATATCGCGCCGCCCCCAATTAGCATTAATTGACGAACTCGCCCATACAAATATTCCCGGTTCTCAGCGAGAAAAACGATATCAAGATGTCGAAGAAGTTCTGAATGCTGGAATTGATGTTTTTTCCACTCTCAACATTCAGCATATCGAAAGCCTCAACGATTTAGTAGCGCGAATTACCGGAGTTGTAGTCAGAGAAAGAATTCCCGATCGCATTCTAGAAGAAGCTGACGAAGTAGTGGTTATCGATGTCACGCCGGAAACTTTAGAGACACGGTTGCGAGAAGGCAAAATTTATGCACCCGAAAAAATTGAACAATCTTTAAAAAACTTTTTCCAGCGCCGTCATTTAATTGCTTTGCGAGAACTCGCCCTGCGAGAAGTTGCAGACAACGTTGAAGAGGACGCAGCAACTTTAAAAGGTCAATATTGCAACATTCACGAACGAGTTTTAGTATGCGTCTCGACTTATCCCAATTCCTTGCAACTGCTGCGGCGGGGCGGGAGGATTGCTAACTACATGAATGCTCCATTTTATGCTTTGTTTGTTAACGATCCAGAAAAATTTTTAACAAAAGCAGAAAGCTTGCACGTTGAAACTTGTGAGAAACTCTGTCAGGAATTTAACGGACAATTTTTGCGAGTCAACGGTAATAAAATAGCCAAAGCAATTTCCGATGTAGCTAAAGAGTATCGCATTACTCAAATTGTGATCGGTGAAAGCCAGCAATCGCGGTGGAAATTGCTGCTGCGGGGTTCTTTGACTCAACAGTTAGTGCGATCGCTCAAACACGTAGATTTGCACATCATTGCTACCGAAAAAAGTCATTAGTTAGTGGTTAGTGGTTATTGGTTATTGGTTATTAGTTATTAGTTGTTGGTTATTGGTTATTAGTTATTGGATATTAGTTATTGGTTGTTGGTTATTGGTTATTGGTTATTAGTTATTAGTTATTAGTCCTCAATCATATGATATTATATCTGCTTGAGTGTCGTCACAGAAAAGGTTTGTGGTGTGGTTAATCGGACATGACACGATATCATTAGTCATTAGTCTGATGATGTTGGTGAATTAACGAGAATTTCTGTAGGGATTACTGCACCAAGAATCTTGAATTTATACTAACAATTTTTATCAACCCGCCCCCACCACGCGACCAAATTTTATCGCCGAGAATTCAATGGAGATGATATTGCAAATGCAACTTTTAGAGGACAGCAGACTCTAGCATAATACGGATGCACTAAAAGTGTTTACCTGTTATAGTCGCAATTGTTAAACTGATTAAAAGTGCGATCGTCATGATAGATCATTACATTCTCAACTTGCTAGCCATTGGCATCCTCTTGCTGACAGTCACCTTGGCTTCGGGATGGATTTCGCGATTGCCACTGTCTTATGCCTTAATTTATCTAATTGTCGGTATCGGATTGGGGCCCTACGGCATCAACTTAATTCAATTGCGGCCAGAAGCTATATTTTTAGAAAGACTTACAGAATTTGTAGTGATTGTTTCTCTGTTCAGTTGCGGCTTAAAAATGAATCGCCCGCTACAATTTTGGGCTTGGAATTCCACAGCGCGGTTG
Organism: Tychonema sp. LEGE 07196; assembly: GCF_963890365.1. Classification (NCBI taxonomy): domain Bacteria; kingdom Bacillati; phylum Cyanobacteriota; class Cyanophyceae; order Oscillatoriales; family Microcoleaceae; genus Tychonema; species Tychonema sp. LEGE 07196. The sequence goes on from NZ_CAWPRX010000113.1 coordinate 16,492, forward strand.
ATCGGTTTTTTAATGCCAATTTCGATTTTTGCGGTAGCCGCCGTCGGTCATTGGTTCGTGAAATTAGATTGGGGACCGGCTATTTTATTGGGAGCAATTCTCGCTCCCACCGACCCAGTTTTAGCGTCAGAAGTTCAAGTAGCTAATATAGACGATCGCGATGAATTGCGTTTTGGTTTAACATCGGAGGGCGGTTTAAACGATGCTTTATCTTTTCCCTTTGTTTACTTCGGCATTTATGCGATCAAAGATAACAACTGGTCGAACTGGTTTTCGCAGTGGGTAGCAGTTGACTTAATTTGGGCGATCGCCGCAGGTCTCGTCATGGGCATTTTAGTAGCTAAAGCCGTCACTTGGATCGAACGCCAATTGCAACGCTACAGACCCGCCGACGAATTAATGGAAGATTTCATCGCTCTCAGCACAATTCTGCTCACCTATTCCCTCACAGAAGTAGTCAACGGCTACGGATTCCTCGCAGTTTTTGTAGCAGGAATAGTCGTACAGCGCAGTTACCACGACCCCGAAAAACCGCTTTCCCAACTAAATTTTACCGAGCGCATTGAAAAGTTAACAGAAGTAGCAACTCTTTTACTATTAGGTTCGCTTCTGCGCCTAGAACCTATGTTGGGACAGGCCGGCTATTCCCTGTTAGTGGGTGGATTGTTAATTTTTTTGATTCGGCCTGTGGGAGCTTGGATTAGTACGATCGGCAGTCCATTGCATCCCGCCAGCCGATTACTGTGCGGTTGGTTTGGTATTCGCGGTGTCGGTTCAATTTATTATCTTACCTATGCTTTAAGTCAAGGTTTGAAAGGCGAAATCGCTGAAATAATAGCCTGGATAACCTTTACAACTATCGTCATTTCTGTGATAGTCCACGGCATCAGCGCCACCCCGTTGATGAACTGGTACGAGCGCCGAATTAAACCTCAAGTATCGGATTTAATTTAATTTAGTAAGGTTCGTGAATTTAATAGTCCTGCACGTAACTGTCACACAACAATCGACTTGTAGGGTGCGTCAGGTGAAGTTCTCTAACGGCGATCGGGAATTTCGGGAGCTGACGCACCTTACTGTATAATCTAAAATCGACTTGTAGGGTGCGTCAGGCGAAGTTCTCTAACGACACCGAAAGAAAAGAAGATTATAATTTTTTGGATAACTCTAATATAAACGTTCGCGGAATCAAACATGGATCGATTTGAATTTCAGCTAGCAATGCTGCAACAAGGAGCAGAGCAACTAGAGACAAAAATAGCTAATTTCAATACAATTTTGCTGCAGTTAAAAACTGCGGCAATTACCATTTGGGTAGCGTTGATTGGTTGGGTGTTTGCCAACAAAATAGATGCCTTGGTTCCGCTGGGATATGTTGTAATTTTTGGTTTCTGGTTTTTAGAAGCAACCTACTGGAGGGTGCAATTTTATCACATACAAAGAGTCCATGCAATCACCCAATTCTTGAATGATGAAAGGGCCTTAGATGAAAGTTTTAAAACCCGTTCTATACCGGAAGGTTTAGTTCACCCGCTCGGTTTTTTGAAAATATTTAAAGTGCCTTCTTTAGGTCGAGCTATCTGCGCTCCATCAATCTATATTTTTTATACCTTTTTGTTTGCTGTTAATTCGGTCGTTTGGTTGATAACTCTTAAAGCAGCCCTCTAACTGAGTAAGATCCCAATGTGCGAGCGACCGGACAATATCTTCCATCCAACTAACTAAAAGTGTAAATTGGAGGTTCAATTTGCTTGCTACTCCAAAAAACGGTTGCTTTCTGTATCGTTTGGGTTAAGAGTTCGCCTGTTCTCTCCTTAATACTCTGTTGGTTATTTGAAAATAACCAGAACTGTTCGCGATCGACTTATACTACGACAGCAACCTCTTATATTCAGGACTTAGACAACTGGCATACTCAAATCAAGCTGTAGGGTGCGTCAGGTGAATTTCTAGAACGATTATTGAGGGTTTAAAAATCTGACGCACCTTACTAATTGTGACTATTTCCAATTTTAAAAGGACACGACAATGCAGTCCTTACCCGCAGCTAAAAAGGTTTCACCCCAACTAATAAAGCGAGTTCCCGCCACTTCCAATAACAATCTACCTCACCAAAACCAATTTCCCTAAACCAGCGCAATTGCGTTTCCACATCGAGCAATTTATTAGACGGATCGTCGGGCGAATCGCTAATACCAAGCGCCTCTCGAAACTTCTCGTGTAAAGCCTTTGTTGGGGACGCTACGTGCTCCAAATTGCCAAAAATGCCTCCGGGTTCCAAAAGCTCAAAAATCTCGGTGTAGAGGGCTAATTTGCGATGGTTATTTACGTGATGAATCGCAAAACTAGAAACGATCGCATCAAACTTGCCCAAATCCGGCAGCGATTCGTCAAAATTGTGCTCGATTACCGTGACATTCTTGTCATCAGCAAAACGAATTCTGGCTTTTTCCAGCATTGTCGGCGAAAAGTCGATCGCCACACACTCAACATTCGGGCGATCGCACTTCAGCAAACCCAACAACCGTCCATCACCCGTACCCACATCCAGAATCCGGCGCACAGTTTGCGGCACCTCCTCCAACAAAACCGCCTCACCCTCAGTGCGGTGAGGAATACCATCAGCCTTAGCCAGATACCACAAAGCGTGTTCCGCCGAAGTCCAAAGATTGACTTGACTCATAATTTTTTAACCCTCATAAATCTCGCCATTTTTGCGAGTAAAAATCCAACTATTACCGTCAGCTTTCGCAACTAAATCATCATCGGGATAATTTGCTGAATCTCCCAGAGTGCGATCGCCAATTTCCAGATAAACCACATCAGTATTCGTGCGGTTGACTAAATGATGCCCGTCTGCATCCCCAGCCCGAAAACCCGCCGCCATACCCGGTTGCAGCACTTCCTCACCCGCATTAGAAATCAGAGTAATCTCCCCTTCCAGAACATACACTAACTCATCTTGACGAGAGTGCCAATGTCTCAGAGCAGAACAACTTCCCGGCGCAAGTCTCACCAAATTTACCCCAAAATTCTGCAATCCGGCAGCATCGCCCAAGCGTTTTTTCACCCTTCCCGCCACCGCAGATTGAAATTGCAGGGGATATTTAGAGCCTGTAATATCCGGCACATTTTCAGGATTCACAATCATAAAAATACTCCTTTCAGTATTTGTGACATCTCTTTCTTTTCTTAATTCGCGTACTTCGCGTCTTCGCGGTTAATTATTCCAAAAATTTCAAAGTAGTAGAATTTTCCCGAATTAGTCCGCACCAAACAATTACCCCGATCCGTTAAAATCGGCAGCCAAGGCTTACCCGGAAAATCAGCAATCATGATTTGCTCGGCATGATTTCCCGTCACCGCTTGCAGGCCTTCTCCCCTGCGAAAAGTAGTCACCACAGACCACTGAACAACCTTGTTTTTGTTTCTTTCAAACAAATCAGCAGGCGCATCAACGCCATCTACAGAAACCGATCGAAATCGCTGAGCCATAAAGCTAAATTAGCCCCCAATCCTCAAACCAAAATCACAGCCAGAGAGACAATTCTAATTTCTGCTTTCATCGATCGCAAAAAGTCCTTAAATCCAGGCTCATCATAATTTTATACCCGCTGGCAGTCGCTCGTCACCCTAACATCCCACCTCCGACAGTTTCCGCAACCCATTAAGAATGTGTTATATAATATTTAGATTCATTAAGAAATATTGCAAAAATGCTTCTTTCACCCTCTGGCGCCAGCAAACTCAAAGAATCTTTAAAAGAAAAAGTATTCTTTGGGAATGAGCCAACCCCCGAACTCATAGCCATCTTACTGATTTACTTCGTCCAAGGCATTCTCGGACTAGCTCGCTTAGCCGTCAGCTTCTTCCTGAAAGACGATCTTGGCATGACTCCGGCCGAAGTATCAGCAATGATGGGTGTTGTCGCCCTACCTTGGATTATCAAACCCTTGTTCGGCTTCATGTCGGACGGTTTGCCCATATTCGGCTACCGCAGACGACCTTACATCGTCCTCTCCGGGCTCTTGGGCACGTCAGCATGGGTGAGCCTCGCCACAATTGTACACACGCCACTGGCCGCCACAGGGGCGATCGCCCTGAGTTCCCTCTCCCTCGCCGTCAGCGACGTCATCGCCGACTCCCTCATAGTCGAAAGAGCTAGAAAAGAATCCGTCGCCGACGCAGGTTCCCTACAATCCTTATCCTGGGGCGCATCAGCCCTCGGCGGACTAATCACCGCCTACCTCAGCGGCTACCTGATGCAACACTTGGGAACCCAAACCATATTTTTAATCACCGCATCTTTCCCGCTAATCGTATCAGCAACAGCTTGGTTAATTCACGAAGAAAAAATCAACAAACAATCCGACTTTGACACAGTAAAAAACCAATTCAAACAACTGCGCCAAGCTGTCACCCAAAAAACAATTTGGCTGCCCACCGCCTTTCTATTCCTGTGGCAAGCCACCCCAAGTTCCGACTCCGCCTTCTTCTTCTTCACCACCAACGAATTAGGCTTTCAACCAGAATTTCTCGGCCGAGTGCGCCTCGTCACCAGCATTGCTTCCCTCCTCGGTATTTGGCTGTTTCAGCGATACCTCAAAGCAATTCCATTTAGAGTAATTTTCGGCTGGTCAACAGTAATTGCAACAGCCTTGGGTATGACTACATTATTATTAGTAACTCATGCCAACCGAGCATTAGGAATAGACGACCAGTGGTTCAGCATCGGAGACAGCCTGATCCTGACAGTAATCGGACAAATTGCTTATATGCCGGTGCTAGTTCTCTCAGCGCGATTGTGTCCTCCCGGTGTCGAAGCTACATTATTTGCCGTGTTAATGTCAGTCACCAACTTAGCCGGACTTTTGTCCCACGAAGGCGGTGCACTTTTGACCCACTTACTCGGAATTACTGAGAGCAATTTCGACAACCTCTGGCTGCTAATAATCATCACAAACCTCTCCACACTGCTACCCCTGCCATTCCTAAATTGGCTTCCTGCAGAAAATGCAGAAAGTGGCGACCAAAACGATCGACAATCACTCCCCCTACTAGAAGCAGAACTAGGAGGCGCAAAACAAGGCGGACAGAACTTCATACCCGAATATTTTCCCGACTTAGTACCGACAGTCAGGTCAGAAAAACGCCGCTCTGACTAACGCAAATGAAGGAAGAAGGAAGAAGGAAGAAGGAAGAAAATTGACTGCGAATATCTTTCTAGTTTGATTTAATCTCCTTTCATCTCCTTTTTTCTTACTTACTTTCTTTCTCTCTGCGCCCTCTGCGCCCTCTGCGGTTAAATCAATAAAAACTTATTCCACCAATGCAAAACTTACAAACTTCCCAACCCCAAACACCCGCCCAAAAACCATCATACACGCGCACAGACTGGCAGCGCGGCTACGAATCCCAACCCTGCGAATCCGACTACTGGATTGACGACATCGAAGGCGAAATCCCAGAAGGCTTGCAAGGCACATTCTTTCGCAACGGGCCCGGATTATTGGATGTCAACGGCGAGCGCATCCATCACCCCTTCGACGGCGACGGGATGGTTTGTGCGATCGCAATTTCCGACGGCCGCGCCCACTTCCGCAACAGATTCGTCCGCACCGAAGGCTACCTCGCCGAACAAAAAGCCGGAAAAATCCTGCACCGAGGCGTTTTCGGCACACAGAAACCCGGAGGCTGGCTTAGCAACATCTTTGACGTCAAAATCAAAAACATAGCCAACACCAACATCATTTATTGGGGCGACAAACTGCTAGCACTCTGGGAAGCAGCACAGCCCTACAGACTCGACCCCCGCAGCCTAGAAACACTCGGATTAGACACCCTAGACGGCATCTTAGAACCCGGTGAAGCCTTCGCCGCCCACCCCAGAATTGAAAAAGGCAAAAATGGAGCCGGAGACAAATTAGTCAATTTTTCCGTCAAGCCCGGTTTGTCAAGTACAATTACCATTTACGAACTCGACACAAGCGGCAAACTTTTACAAAAACACGCCCACGCAATCCCCGGTTTTGCCTTCCTGCACGACATGGTAATTACCCCGAATTACTGCATATTCTTCCAAAATCCCGTCAGCTTCAATCCCCTACCATTCTTGTTAGGAATGCGGAGTGCATCCCAGTGCATTCAATTTTCGCCCAACCGCCCGACGCAAGCAATTTTAATTCCCCGCAACGGCACCGACGAGGTAAAAGTATTAGAAACCGAACCTTGTTTTGTCTTCCACCACTGCAACGCCTGGGAAGAAAACGGCGAAGTTTTTGTTGATTCTGTTTGCTACGACTCATTCCCAACCGTCGAGGCGGACGGCGATTTTCGCGAAATTGATTTTGACAGCATTCCAGCGGGGGAATTGTGGCGGTTTAAGTTAAATTTGAACGAAAAAACTGTTAACCATCAAGTAATTGAAACTCGGTGCTGCGAGTTTCCGACATTGCATCCCAACAACGTCGGACAGCCTTACCGATATCTTTATATTGGTGCTGCGGATGCTCCGACGGGAAATGCTCCTTTGCAGGCTATTCTTAAAATGGATTTCCAGACAGGAGAACAGCAAATTTGGAGTGCTGCGCCGCGCGGTTTTGCGGGGGAACCTGTTTTTGTTCCCCGTCCCGATGCTATGGCGGAGGATGACGGCTGGCTGCTGGTTTTGATGTATGATGCAGCTAATCATCGATCGACCTTAGCGATTCTAGATGCTAGCGACATCACCAAAGGGCCCCTAGCGCGCCTGCATTTAAAACAGCACATTCCCTACGGTTTGCACGGAAGTTTTACACCAAACGTACTGCTTCCTATCGATTCGTAGTAACTGTTAGCGATGCAAGAGGGACTCAAATTGCGATGGAAAAGGTTTGATCGTTTGGAATGCGAGTCCGCATTCATAACTAGGGCTTTAGTCCGAACGATTAAACCTTTGTTGTAAAGGGTTGGCTGTAGAAATGCTCACAAAATTTTAAATTGTCAAATATCCATAATTAATGCAAATTGTAAACAAAAATCATCTCAAAAAACTACTCGTTTTAATTTGCAGCACAGTCATATTCTTGGCAATTATTTTATCTATTTACTCTCACAATGCTAAGGCCCAAGAGCCTTACAAATTATCTCCAGAAATCCCTGTAACACCAAAAGGCTTGGTTGAGGTCAAAATGACAGTAATTGGAGTAGAGCCAGTTAAAAACCAATTAGAAACTCGCTTGCAGTTTGAGCTCAAAGGTATTTATAAAAAAGGGCCAACTTACCCTGCTCAAGATTTGTTAATGACCGTTAACGGTGCGAATGTAGAAGATTCAGAAATTACCTTTAAAGAAGGTAAGCCGATGATTGTACCTGCATTAAAGTTTAATTTGATCGAGGGCAAAATTAACAATTATCCCTTTGACACGCACATTGCTAAAGTAGCGATTTCCCTCGATCCGCTGGCTTCGATAGGTAAAAAATTTGCTCCTTTTCAAGTAAATCCAGTACCGCTGAAATTTAAATTCAATGCTGATGTTCCCGGCTTCGACATTAGTTATAAGCCGCTGGAAGAAAATTCATCTATCTTTATTTACATCGATGTTTCTGCAACTCGATCGCTTCCAGTGAAATTCTTTGCCTTGGTGATTATTGTCATCATGTGGGTGCTGTCAATTATGGCGCTGTTGTTAGCACTAAAGGTGATGAAATCTGGTAAATTGCCGGAAGTGGGAATGCTGAGCTGGACTGGTGTAATGCTGTTTGCTTTTCCGGCAATTCGCAACGCTCAGCCGGGGGTGCCGCCAGTGGGAACTGCTAGCGATTTCCTGTCGTTTTTTTGGACTGAAATTATTGTTGTGGTGGCGTTGGTGATTATTGGTAGCTGTTGGTTGAAGCGGTATCATCCGCCGATTGAGTGATAACGGGAATTGGGAATTGGCCCGCGCAGGGCATTGGAAATTGGGCATTAGAGTTAACAAATAACCAATAACAAATAACCAATAACAAATAACCAATAACAAATAACCAATAACTACTGACTACTGACTACTGACTACTGACTACTGACTACTGACTACTGACTAATTTTTTACCTGCAAATTCTCAATATCCTGGGCCGGTACGCCTAAGCCGCGCAAGATAGTAAAAGCAATAATTCGATATCCCGATGGATTTGGGTGAACTCCATCGGCTGCTAACAAATTTAGAGTTTTTCCCGCGTGTTTTTGATAGGTGCTGATTACTTCCCGAAAAGGTGCATTTAAATCGATAAATAAGCACTGATTTTGTTTGGCGATTTCTCGCATTGCTACTACGTATTCTTGCAATCTGCGATTTTCCGGGCCGTCCAAAATTTCGCGAATTGGAGTAGGAGAAAGCAGGGCGACTCGAATTCCGGCGGCTTTTGCTGCCTGCACCATTTTGGTTATTTTGTCTATGTATTCTGCTAGCGATACTCCGGCGGCTAGGTTGCCTTGCGGATGAAACTGAAGCTTTTGGAAGTCGAAGAAGGCGTGCCAAACGTCGTTGACTCCGGCGTTTATGGTGATTAAATCTGGCTGTTTGTCGATCGCATCTTTCTGAAAACGCGCCTGCATATCACTCGCCTTGTTACCGGAAATTCCGGCGTTGACGACTTCGATTTTGCCGTCGGGATACAGGGCATTCAGATAGCGTTGCAGCAGCCAAACGTAACCTCCGGGATATTTGCCGGCTTCGGTGATGCTGTCGCCTACTGTGACAATTCTCCCCTTGCCGGCGAGGAGGTTTTGGATTTCGGGCGGCGGGGTTGCTTGGGATAGGGATTCTGTAAACACGGGAAGTAAGGAGTGAGGAATGTTGAAGATGATAACGGCAGCAATTACGGCGAGGGCTAGTCTGATTAATGCTTGCTGTTTCGGGGGTTTGGGACGGGGCGATTCCCTACGGGATAGCTTCGCCGCGCGTACATTTGGAGACATTACGCAGTTTGTATTAAATTGATGCTTGAGGAAATTGTATGATGAAACTACAACAGTTATTACAATCCAAGCGCGAGGATATCCTGCAGGTGGCGCTGCGACATGGGGCGTTTAATGTACGGGTGTTTGGTTCGGCGGCGCGGGGTGTTGTCGATGATAGTAGCGATATTGACCTTTTGGTGGATTATGATTTACAGAAAAATTCGCCTTGTTTCCCAGGCGATGCTCTTGATGAATTTGCAAGATATACTAGGTTGTAAGGTAGATATTATGACGGAACAAGGATTAAGTCGTTTGATTAAGGATCGGGTTTTGGCGGAGGCGAAATATTGCGTCATTTTTACTTTAAAGGAGGCTGTATGATGACTTTACAAGAAATTATCGATCAGGTTCAAAGTTTATCAATAGAAGATCAGGATCGGTTGTTTGAGTTGATCCGCAAGCAACGGATTGAAAATCGGCGGGCTGAAATTTTGGCGAATGCTCAAGAGGTTTTTAAGGCTGTAGAGACGGGAACAGCCATGAGAGGAACTTTTGAAGAGTTGAAGTCATATTTATTGGAGGAGGAGGAATGATTTTAACAACCGATCCGATTTTCAAAAGAAGTTTTAAGCGATTAATCAAAAAAAATCAGCAATTACAAGACCAGATATTAGAGGTTTTAGAATTGTTGGGCGATGATCCTTTTAATCCGGCTTTAAAATCTCATAAGTTAACGGTAAAATTGAACGGTTTATGGTCTTGTTCAGTAGCTTATGATTGTCGAATCATTTTTGCTTTCAAAAAAGATGCTACAACAGGTGATGATTTAATTGTCTTGGTTGACATTGGAAGCCATGATGAGGTTTATTAATATGTAGCTGCGCCTTGACCCTATGCCCTACGGCTGCAAGCCCCTTGATTTGGATTATGATAGAAACAAGACTTACGCATTTCAAAGTAATTCTTTTTGGCCCATGAGTTCCGATTTAGTTCCCTTGCTTCCGAAAGTATCGATCGGCCGTCGCGCTGCTGCTTTCTGCATCGACGCAATTGCCGTTTGGCTGCCCTGTTTGCTTCTCGGCGGAAATCCGATCGTCCAAACCATCTTTTTTTTCCTGCTGTGGATGCTCCTGCGCGTACCCATTGTCAGGAAAAACCACGGTCAAAGTCTCGGGCGCTGGGCCTTGGACATGAAAATTATTGATGTTAGACTCGAACGGATTCCCGGAGTGCAGAAACTTTGCAAGCGCGAGGGATTGCTGGGCATTTGCGCCGCCCTAGCCTTGGTCGGTGTAGGCGGGCTCACATCTACCAACGCCGCCGTTTTGCTGCTGATGCTGCCGCTGGCGATCGACTGCAGCACTGCTTTCATCGACACCGCCCGGTTTCCCCAAACTTTTCACGATCGACTCGGCAAGACGATCGTCATCGGTAGCAAGCGCGGCTACTCCCTCGACATCAAAGTTAGAAGATTACTTGACCAAGTGCAGACCAGTGTGAGACGATAATAAATTGTGTTTAAATTAGTCGAAATTTATTTAGAATTATGGCTAAAGGTGTCCGGATCATAATTACTCTAGAGTGTACTGAGTGCCGAACAAACGCGAGCAAACGCTCCAAAGGCGTGTCTCGGTACACCACGACCAAGAACCGTCGCAACACGACGGCGCGGCTGGAACTCAAAAAGTTCTGCCCCCATTGCAACAAGCACACTGCCCACAAAGAGATTAAGTAGTCAGCCGTAAGTTGCGATCGGTCAGTTGTCAGTTGCGATCGGTCAACAGTCAACAGCCAACAGTCAACAGTCAACAGTTAACAGTAAACAAACAAAGAACCATGACTTACTTTCGCCGGCGCGTTTCGCCAATCAAACCAGGAGACCCGATCGACTATAAAGATGTCGAGTTGCTCAAAAAATACGTCACAGAACGCGGTAAAATACTGCCCCGCCGGATTACCGGTTTGACAGCAAAACAGCAGCGAGATTTGACCAGAAGCATCAAAAGAGCAAGAATTGTAGCTTTGATGCCCTTCGTAAATCAAGAAGGCTAATTCGATTTTGGATTTTAGATTTTAGATTTTGGAAAGATAGGACTTACGCGAAAACAACGTCTTTTTGTCGCAAGCGAGAATCGCTAATCGAGCGCAAGATTGGGTATTTAGTCGGTGCAGCGTAAGTCTTAATCAAAATCTAAAAAGTTAAAAATTAAAGCACAAAAAGCCCAACTTTTTAGATGTTAGTTTTAACAAGAGATGTAAAAAAGATAAACATCCAAAATCTAAAATCCCCGGATCGCAACCAGACAAATAGCAAGAGTGAAATATTCCAATAAAAATTAATAAAGCTGGCAAGTGGAGAAGGGAACGTTAGTAGAATTTAGAGTGCACGGCGATCGCCGTCTGGCAGTTGCCGATCGCCCCGACGGCAAGAAAAACTGGGTAGTGGTAGACGAAAAAGGCCAACCGCACAGCATACCGCCCAAACAAATCAGCTACGAAGCAGTCGGAGAAAGTTACAAACCCTCCGACATTGCCAAATTTCTTAAAGAAGTAGAAGGTTACTCAGATCCGTCGAGTTTAGAAGTCGCTTGGGAACTCCTAGTGGGCGACGGAGAAAGCACAGATCCCGAATCCCTCGCCATGCTGCTATTTTCCGATCGCACTCCGGCCCAGTGCTACGCAGCATACTGTTTGCTCTCAACAGACAAACTGTATTTCAAACAAAAGGGCGATCGTTACGAACCGCGATCGGCCGCCCAAGTAGCCGAAATCAAACACCAGCAAGAAGTAGAACAGCAGCGACACCAAGAATCCCAAGGATTTTGGGATCGAGTCAAACAGCGGCTGGCTGGGGAAAATGTCGAGTGGATTAATAGCGATCGAACTCGCCTCGACGCCCTAGAACGCTTTGCAACCCTCGGAGAAGAAGCCACGCACCGCACCCCGGCCTTAGAAACTTTAGCCAGCTTAGAACGCTCCGAAAACCCCGAAGCAGCATTTCAACTCCTAGTCGATCTCGGCCTGTGGAGCACCCACGAAAACCTGTTTTTGCGGCGCAGCCAAATTCCTCTACAATTGTCCGCAAAGGTATTAGAAGTGGCCCAAAGCTGCCTAGAAAATCCCCCAACCGACTCGGAGACAAACCGTCTCGACTTAACTCACCTCAAGGTTTACACGATCGACGACGAAAGCACCACCGAAATCGACGACGGACTAAGCTTAGAATTCCTCGAAAACGGCCAGCAGCGGCTGTGGATACACATTGCCGATCCCACCAGCTTGCTTTCCCCCGGAGACGAACTCGACCTCGAAGCCAGAAAGCGCACCACTACAGTTTATCTGCCCACCGGCATGATTCCCATGTTTCCCTCAGCATTGGCAGCCGGGCCGATGAGCTTAGTTCAAGGCAAAGAGTGCAACGCCCTCAGTTTTAGCGTCACCTTAGACGAAATCGGCGCGGCCCAAGATTACAGCATCCACATCAGCAAGATCAAACCAACCTACCGCTTAACCTACGATGATGTAGACGAAATGCTGGAGTTGGGAATCGAAGCAGAACCGGAAATAGAGGCGATCGCCATTGCGGCCAAACTGCGGCAAAAATGGCGCGAAGTCCAAGGCGCAATCAACATTTTCATGCCCGAATCCGTGATCAAAGTCCACGGCGACGACATCGACATCCACGTCATCGACGACTCCACAGCCCGAATGCTAGTAGCTGAAATGATGATTTTAGCTGGCGAAGTCGCCGCCCGCTACGGTCAAACTCACAGCCTGCCAATACCCTACCGCTATCAGCCCCAGCCAGAACTCCCCCCCGATGAAGAACTGCTGGCCGTACCCGCAGGCCCCGCCCGCGCTTGCGCCGTGCGCCGCTGTATGCCCCGCAGCGAAATGGGCTTGACCCCCGGACGTCACGCAGGCTTGGGTTTGGAATTGTACGCTCAAGTTACTTCTCCCATCCGCCGCTATACCGACTTGCTGGCTCACTTCCAAATTAAAGCCCACCTGCGAGGCGAACCACTGCCTTTTTCTGCCCAAGAAATACAGGATATTGTGATGTGTCTCGGCACCGCAGTCAGAGAAGCTTCTACCGTCGAACGCCAAACTAACCGCTATTGGGGATTGGAATATTTGCGGCGCAATCCCGATCGAGTTTGGGAAGCTTTAATGCTGCGCTGGTTGAGGGAAGATAGCAATCTCGCATTGATTTTATTGGAAGAATTGGGCTTAGAATTGGCGATGCGATTTGGTCGATCGGTCGAAATTGGCGATCGGCTAGAAGTCAAAGTCACACATTGCGATCCGCGATCGGATGTGATTAACTTCCAAGAAGTGATTCTTGAACCCGCACAATAGGATTTGAGATTTGAGATTTGAGATTTTGGATTGCCAAAATCTTAGCGAGAGGAGTTATGCACTGGTGGCGATCGACCAATAAGCTTAAGTTAGCAATCTCACCCGAATTTCGACTTACGAATTTAGGGGAAATTGCTCTTCAACCCGCGCAGGCGGGTTTTGTTTCTGTACGGCTGTTGAAACCGCCGTCTCAGATCCTGTCGGGTCGATTACCATAACAAAAACGGATCGCTCGTGCGGAATCTGATTTCAGTCAATCGATCGCACACAACCTTAACTCAAATCTCAAATTTAAAATCACAAAATGGCCAACTCAATTCACCAAGTTCAGCCGCCCCTAGAATTCATACCCCCAGCCTACAACCCCCTAATCGTCCGGGGCACTCAGCAAATACTCCCCTACTGGCTGCGATTTCGGACGAATATCAGCCACATTCAAGCCGAAAACGTCGAAACCCTCGCCGAACTATTCCACCAATTTCAAAATCAGAAAGTTCGCTTCTTGCTGGCCTTCCGCCACCCAAACTCCGACGATCCCTACTGTTTGGGACAACTAATTTGGAAACTCGTACCCCAAACAGCGCGGGCTAAAGGCATTCCCCTGCAATTTCCGGTACATTCCCACTTTATCTACGATCGCGGAATTCCCCTCTGGGCCGGTGCTGGAGTCGGCTGGCTGTATTCTCGCCTCGGCGGTACTCCGATCGTTCGCGGTAAAATCGATCGCGCCGGATTGCGATCGGCCCGCGATTTATTCGCCAACAGCCAATTTCCCATCGCCGCCGCCCCAGAAGGCGCTACCAACGGCCACAATGAAATAGTTAGCCCCCTCGAACCGGGAATCGCTCAAATGGGCTTTTGGTGCGTTGAAGATTTGCTCAAAGCCGGACGTACTGAGGAAAAAGTGTTAATTGTGCCGATCGGCATTCAATACCGCTATGTCAACCCGCCTTGGGAACCCCTAGAAAAACTTTTAACTCAATTAGAAATAGATTGCGGACTCCCACCCTTAGACCGCACCAACACCACCAATTTAGAGGCAGAAAATTCCGATCCCGAAGACCAAAATTACAAATTTCAATATCTGCGCCTGATTCGACTTGGCAGCCACTTGTTAACAGTAATGTCCGAGTTTTACAGCCGTTTTTATCATAAAAAGATACAGCCAACGACCTCTATTTTAACATCATTATCGCTACCAGACACAACTGCCAACGATTCGGGCAATGAAGTGATGGTTGCTAGACTGACAGCACTGTTAGACGTGGCTTTGCAAGTAGCAGAAGAATATTTTAACTTAAAGCCCAAAGGTAGTTTGATAGACCGCTGTCGCCGTCTGGAACAAGCAGGCTGGGACTATATTTATCGAGAAGATATCAAAGATATTGCAGCACTTTGTCCCTTAGAAAGAGGATTAGCCGATCGCCTCGCCGAAGAAGCAAGTCTGCGGATGTGGCACATGAGACTTGTCGAAAGTTTCGTCTCCGTTACCGGCAGGTACGTCCAAGAAAAACTCACCGCAGAACGTTTGGCAGAAACAACTTTACTGCTGTGGGACGTACTGACTCGCATCAAAGGCGGAAATCCTTTCGGGCGACCTTCTTTGGGCAAACAGCAGGTGAAAATGACCGTGGGCGAACCGCTCTCCGTGGGCGATCGCTGGCAGGGATATCAAACCAGCCGTCGGTTAGCAGTTGCCGAACTCACTCAAGATTTGCAATCAGCTTTAGAAGCAATGATTAAATCTTAATTAATCATAACCCCAAGCAGCAAGAAGTCAATAGCAATTAGAACCCAAAATGACGGATTGACCGATCGATTTCTCAATTATTCAATTATTCAATTCTTCAATTCTTCAATTCCTAAATCTAAAGTTTCAAATTTCAAATCTCAAATCGACTAATTTCTCACCTGTTTGAGAAAAACGATGTCTTGCATTTCCTTTCTTAGTCAGTTTGAGATTCCTGAAGCAAACAAGTTGTTATAAACGTGGGAAAGATGTATAATAAACCCCTAATATCAAGTCCAGGTTAATGGGAGCATCTGTCCGCCAACTTGTGTAGTGCGAGTTATTGAGGTGTTCGCACGGACTCGTATAACCTGTGTTGTGTTCGCGACAATTCCCACTATCACAAAAAAATGCTTTTAGCCAAGCCAGCAATACTCGCCAGTTAATCACTCATAATAAAGTTGTTTGCTCTCCCCCTCTTAAAATCTTGAGGACTTTAGTCCTCACTACCAACTTAATTATAATTGTTTAACAGGACTCCCTCTGACATGAAACGCTCGATAATGAAGCCCCAAAAAATAACCGATGAATAACAAACCTATCGATTTGTCTACTAACTCAATTAAGGTAAAACTCCTGAATCATTTAGCGCAGGAATTGCTCACCCCACTCACTTCTGTCATCGGCATGGCGAGCGTGTTGAGCCAAGAAATTTACGGGCCGTTGACGAGCAAGCAAAAAGAATATATCGACGTGATTCAAGACAGCAGTCGGTGTTTGCGATCGCTAGTTGAAGAAATTTTGGAACTAGCAAATCTCGATGAATCGTCTTTCACCTTGAAGCGAGTCGCAGTCGATATAGAAGGTTTGTGTCAGCAAGTTGTGACAACCCTGTCGCCGGCGGCAAGTAGGCGAGAGCAAGAAATTAATTTCACGATCGGGCCCGGGCCGCGCATCTGGTTGGCAGATAAGGATAAGGTTCAGCAAATGCTGCACCACTTAATTTTTAGCATTATTCAATCGGCTGGGGCAGGCAGCGTGATTCGAGTCCACGTTTCTCGGAAAGAAGATGGTATCAACATCGGAGTTTGGGTTTTTCATCCTTGGTTGGGAGAAAGTTTGCCCCATGCTAAACTCTACTCCGACTACTTGTTGAAGGCCACAGCAGGTAGCGGTTGGCGATCGAACTCCGAAACCTCTTCCCCGGAACTCGAACCGCAACTGGCGACACAGATACAGAGTGCCCAGCGGTTAACGCTGGCGTTTTCTGAGTTGGCGGCTTTGGTGGCCGAGAATGCCGCGGATACCGCACCGGTGTTAGCTGGTTACGGGGCTAGGGAACGATTGGGGCTGCTGCTTTGCTGCCAGTTGGTGGAAATTCAAGGCGGCCAACTCTCGATTCAAGGCACCCCGGAATCTGGATATCGCTACGTGCTCTGGCTCCCCTGCACTAATGCTACGGAGTTGTTGGAAGGTTTCTGAAGGAAGAAGGAAGAAGGAAGAAGGAAGAAGGAAGAGGGGGAGGAGGAGAATTGCCCAATTACCGATTCCCAATTCCCAATTCCCAATTACCAATTACCAATTACCAATTACCAATTACCAATTACCGATTCCCGATTCCCGATTACCAAGTACAAATCTAAAATAGAAATGAATTCAGTTTGGCAACAGTTAAGTCTGGCAAATTTGCCGCTCTCTCAGTGGCAAAATGGCAGTTATATATTGAATTGGACGATCGGCAATGCGCGCAGTTGGCGAGAAAGTAGCTGGCTGATGCAGTGGGCGGAGCCTCTGGGTTTTGGTTTGCTGGCCTTGACGTTCAGTATGGGCCCGTTTGTGAACAATGCCTTGGTGGGGCTGTTAATGGCTGCTGGTGCAGCATTTTGGGTGCTGCTGACTGTTTCTGACGATCGCACGATCGCCCTCACACCCATTCACTTGCTGGTACTGCTGTACTGGGGCATTGCCACCGTCGCCACCGCCATGTCGCCGGTGAAAGCCGCCGCTTTTGTCGGTTGGGGCAAGCTAACGCTGTATTTGCTGTTTTTTGCCCTCATGGCGCGGATATTGCGAGACCCCCGCCTGCGTTCCTGGTTGATTGCAGTATATTTAAATGTCGCTCTAGTAGTCAGTTTCTACGGCGTGCGACAGTGGATCGATCAAGTGCCACCATTAGCTACTTGGAACGATCCGACATCAACTCAAGCCGATCTCACGCGAGTTTACAGCTTTTTGGGCAATCCAAACTTGCTCGGTTCCTATTTGCTGCCAGCAATTGCCTTAAGCGCCGCCGCACTTTTTGTGTGGAAAGGATGGGGAACAAAACTTTTAGCCTTGACGATGCTGGTGGTGAATTGCGCGTGTTTGCGCTACACCGACAGCCGGGGTGCTTGGATCGGTTTTGTGGCTCTGCTTGTGGTGTTTTTAGTGCTGCTTTGGTACTGGTACAGCCCTTCTATGCCTCGGTTCTGGCGCACTTGGGCGCTGCCGTTAGGGTTGGGAGGTTTGGCTGGTGCGTTAATTTTGGGAGTGGTTTTGGTGGCGCCATTGCGCGAGCGAGTTTCGAGTATGTTTGTCGGCCGCGGCGACAGCAGCAACAATTTTCGGATTAATGTTTGGAATGCGGTGATTGACATGATTCGCGATCGGCCAATTCTCGGAATTGGCCCCGGAAACACTGCCTTTAATAAAGTTTATCCGCTTTATATGAAGCCGAAATTCACTGCTTTGAGCGCTTATTCCGTGCTGCTGGAAATTGCCGTAGAAACAGGATTTATCGGTTTAATGTCTTTCCTGTGGCTGATGACTGTCACCGTCACTCAAGGTTTGTTGCAGATCAAAAAATTGCGCGACGCGCAATTTAATATCTCTAATTTAGAGGAAGCGTCCCCAAATCTCAAATCGAATCAAGGGTTTTGGTTGATTGCGGCGATCGCAACTTTAACCGGCATGATGGCCCACGGTTTTGTCGATACCGTTTGGTACAGACCAGAAGTTAATATGCTGTGGTGGTTGATGGTGGCGATTATTGCTAGTTTTTACAGGAACTCGCAGCAGCAGCAAAATTCAGCTTTGACAGAAAGCGAGTAGATAAAAATGCTGGCACAGAACATCTGTTCTTTTGCAAAAAGCATTTGTTTCTTTTAGTGCTTTCTGTCAAAGCTCGCCGGTTGCAGGAGCTCTTCGAGATTTTGATATCATCTCCGGTAAATTACCATCACAAAAACGGTTCGTAGTACATCAGTCAGTCTCCGCAATCTATGAGCGGACACTGACTGACGCACGCGCGATCCAATTTTCTTGTTTTCAATCGACCGGACATGATATTATGTCAAATCCGGTTGCACCGGAATGATGTTAACAGTTAACACTCAACAGTCAACAGTTAACACTCAACAGTCAACGCCTGAATTTACTCTTCCGATGAAGAGAGGATTTGATATTACTTGATAGCTGTACGAATACAGCCACGATCAATAGTAGGGTGCGCGCTGCACGCACCCTACATAAAATTACTACATACTACATACCTGCAAATGTAAAGTGCTGGTGTCACACCCTACAAAATTCATGGAAAATAACTTTTATTCTTCGCTCTCCGAAGGCATGACGAATCTCGGGCACGGATAATTTCCACCATTTCTATCACTGCAACGCCGCCACGTTGACTGATTCGAGCTGAACGGCGTTTCGGATGATTCATTAACTGTAGATTGAACAGTTGCAGGAGTGGGTTGTGCTTTTGAGGCTTGACTGAACTGCAATACTGTGATAATTGCCAGTATGGTTGATGAAAGCAAAAATGTGCGTTTCATTTATTTGTTTTTTCCTCTTTTAATCGTTGACGTGCCATTCCTATCCATATATCCTCATCGAACTCTTGAGAATCCGCATACTTTAGACAAATTTTCCACTGCGGTAGCGCTTCCTTCGTTTTTTTCATCCCTTCTAGGACTTGCGCTTTCAGGCAATAAGTTGCTGGGCCTTCACTATCAAGCTTAATGGCTGCATCCAGATGTTGCAATGCTTCTGAATATCGACCCTGTTTCAGCCGCGCCCATCCCAAGTTTTTAAGTAAAGAATATTTAACTCGATCGTCCTCAGCTACTTTCAAACCTTGCCACAGCAAGTGAACCGCAGCAGCATAGTTTTTATTATCAAGAATATATAACCTCGCCAAATTGCTGTAAGCAGCAGGCAGACCTAGTTTGGCAGCTTGCAGATATTTTTCTCGGGCGCATTGCAAATCTTGCACCTCTTCGCAAAGCCATCCCAAATTGTAAAGAGCTGCGCGGCTTTTGGGGTCTACAACGAGCGCCAACTCATAGGCTTGTTGAGTATCGGCCAATCGATTGGCTTTGTAGTTTTCCAAACCTCTATTATTAAACAGTGATGCGAGTTCCGGCAACCCAAATTGCCAACCACCAAAACCTACTGTTAGGATGAGCAGGAAGGCCGCCCACTTCGACTGGTGATACTTTTTCCCTGGCTGTTTCATGACATTAAAAATATTAGCTAATGGTGTCGTTTTTGGCAAATTTTCACTGTTAGTTAAGTGATAATTTGTTTGCCGTATTTCATTGCCACCCTCATGACATCATCATCTTAGGAATTGACTTAGGCCTGAGCCTATTTCTCATTTCTGGTTTGCAACTCCACAGCCGAATGCTTGCGTAATGCTGCCACTACCTAGATGTATTCGAGCATAGGTTAATTTTTCGCGGGGCTCGAACACCTATCCGGATCATTTCAGAAAAAAGCCAGAAAAAAGCCGCAAGCCCTCAGCCTGAAAGGAGAAAGAGCCTTGACTGCTACGGATGTTGTGAGTAATAATACTTAGTTGTGGGGCGATCGACAATAGACTCATTGCATATAGCCTTTCAAGCGAAAGATGAGATACTATCCTGTATAGGGCATGGGGCATAGGGCTATGGGCATACCTCACCACGCTTGAGAAGTGCTATAAATCTTCCATCGATGGGAAAACCGCAGATGTATTTCAATAACAGAAAGAGAATGAAGAGCAATTCAAATCTAATGATTAATCGCTAATCACTAGACTTGAGTTCCACTCAAATCAAACACAGATAACATTGAATTATCTGCATCCGTCAGTGTTTATCTGCCTGAAATCTGCGGTTAACAAAGCGAATATTTATGTAACTCAAGTCTACTAATTACGAACACAAATAAACGATAACTCATGTAGATAGGACTCTAAAAGCCTGTTTTTTACAGGCTTTGAGAAGATTCGTCCAATCACTAAAATTGCTTGATTGCGCGTTCCATATCCCGCTTGTCTTCGCGTTTCTTCAAATCTTCACGCTTGTCATACAATTTTTTACCTTTACCCAAACCGATATCGAGTTTAACCCAGCCGCCTTTCAAATACATTTTTAACGGCACTAAAGTCAAACCTTTTTCTTCCACTTTGCCAATTAGTTTACGAATTTCCTGCTTGTGCATCAGCAATTTGCGAGTGCGTCTTGGTTCGTGATTAAAATAGTTGCTAGCACTTCTCCAAGGCGAAATATGAACGTTTATCAGCCACAGTTCGCCATTCCGAACTAAGCCGTATCCGTCCCGCAAATTCGCTTTTCCTTCCCGAATAGATTTAACTTCGGTTCCTTTCAACTCGATGCCCACCTGATATGTCTCTATAATTTCATAGAGATGCCGCGCTTGTCGGTTATCGCTAACAATTTTGTATCCCGGACTTTTTTCGCTCATTTTTACCTCCGCTGAAATTATTATAACGCTAGCTTGTCTGTAGAAAAAATAAAAGCTTGACAAAACTTAAATTTCAGGTCTAGGCATTACCAATGTTGCTGAGCTAAGATGTCACCAACGTGAATGTCAAGCGGTATCATGCAGCGCACCAATATTCCAGATTCTGGAATTCCAGATTCTGTTACTCCTTATCCTGCGGTTAATTTGGTTTGGTTAGCTCCTTTTTTACTGTCGCTCACTTGGTTTTTTGCCAATATCTCGGCAGTTAAATGGCTGTTATCCTCGTTTGTTGAGATACCGACACTGTACAAGATAGTAATTAGTTTTCTGATTGTAGCATTAGTAGTGCGATCGCTCAGTTCGGGAACTCGCCCGCCCGCATTGTCCCCCAAATTCGTTGTGAGGCGCTATCCGCTGGTATTAATGTTGGGTGCGAGCGTTTGCTCGATCGCCCTTGGGTGCATAATAGACATCAAACAAATTACCATCCTGCTATTTATCCTCGGAACCTACGGGCTGTACGGCTTAATGGTAGAGCCAAACTTTTGGCGAAAAAACCTGCCAATAGCGGGGCTGCTAGCTTGTATTTTACCATTCAACACTCAGCTCAATAACGGATTGGGTTTGCCGGCGCGAGTGCTGACAGCTCAGGTAGTAGAAAAATTGCTATCGGTTTTCCAAATCGGGGCTATTTCTTCCTACGATATCATCGTCTTAGAAAACGGCATCGCTCAAGTAGACGTACCTTGCAGCGGCATTAAAACCCTCTTAGTAGGGACACTATTTTTGCTAGCTGCTACCTGGTTAGAAAGCCGTCAATTGGGTTTTAAATGGCTAGCAGTATGCGCCGTCAACTTCATAATGTTAGTTTCGGCTAACGCTTTGCGGGTAGTCGTATTAGTATTAGTTGCCCAAGTTTTTCAACAGCCAATTTATGCCGAAATCCTGCACGTACCCCTGGGAATAGTCGGTTTAATTAGCGCTTGTTTTTTGAGTTGGTTGATGCTGCAAAAAATACCCAAAATTTCCGCAGACAAACAAATTAATCTTGAGTCGCAACCAGATGCAGA
The DNA here is from genome assembly GCF_963890365.1 of Tychonema sp. LEGE 07196. NCBI lineage: Bacteria > Bacillati > Cyanobacteriota > Cyanophyceae > Oscillatoriales > Microcoleaceae > Tychonema > Tychonema sp. LEGE 07196. The sequence goes on from NZ_CAWPRX010000113.1 coordinate 38,301, forward strand.
AATCCTCAAAAATCAGCCCTTAGCAAAAGCCGGACTAATTGCGGCCGTCGCTGTGTTGGCAGCAATTTCTCAATTGTATCATGTAGAAAGCGAAAAAGTAGCGATTGCCCCCCTGAAATTTCCCGAACAAATCATATCCGAACCAATCCCCCTGAATCCCAGCGAACAAAAATTCTTCGGCAATTACCCAGACACCAAAACAGAAAAAAAGAGATTTATCTCCGGTAACTTGCGCGGTTCCATGCTAACCGTAGCCAGCACATCCTGGCAGACATATCACGCACCAGAGTTGTGCTTTATCGCCAGCGGCATCCCCGTCAACCGCATAGAAAGAAAACAGCTAACTCCTGCCATCGCAGCCCGCTGGCTGTCTGTCAAAGACAACCAACTATCTGCCACCTACTGGCTGCAATCTTCCCAGCAAACAACCGATAATTTCTTAGAGCGAATCCGCAGCGACATCAACCACAAAAATCATACTTGGGTACTTGTGTCAATTCTTTTTGACAATTCCGTAAACCCCGAAAGTTCCGAAGTCCAATCTTTTGCTAAAAACGTACACAACACCGTTAATTATAGCTTAACAATAGCAAAAAATGAAAAAAATTAAGCTGGCATTGAACATAATTTTTCAGCTAATATTTTGGCTGTGGAACCTGACATTCTTGTCAATAGTTTATCTAGGAATTTTGCCCTATCTGGCAATCCCGTTAATCCAAGCCACGATAGACGGAATTATCCCCCTGGAATTTGCCTTGACCTTAACAGCACTGATAGCAGTGCCTACAGTATTTACAATCATCGGGTTCAAGGGTTTTCGCAAGCAACCATTGCAGCTAATGCGCCTGTTTTACGGCGTAGAAGCGCCCTTATTTTTGCTCTGCCTAGTAAGGCTGTTTCTGCTGCGCGAACTGACTCCACCGAGCTCTCAAATCATTTGGACAATAGGATTGTGCATTGCAGGATTTTTAGTAGAAACTCTCTACGGATATTTGGGAAAAACAGAAAATATTCAAGATATTTCAACATCTCAAGATGCTGAAAACAAACCGCAACCTCTAAGTGGATTAATTGGCAAAAAACAAATTGCCTGGATACAGTTAGGAGTTCACAGCTTAATGTTGCTAGTTGGCATTTGGGCGGCCACATTGCTGATGTTTTACGCACTGCCCGTCGCAAGTGTGATAATAGTTGGATTTCTTAGTTTTGCTTGGGTGACACCGCTGATAGAATCTTTCAAGTACAGTTCATTTGAGATAATTTGGTGGTTGCCATTATCCTTAATCTTATTTGGTTTTACCTCCAGCTTGTTCGTAGTAATGCCTTCGCTTTATGGCTTTCTCTACATCCAATCTGCCCGCAAAATATTAAATAGTTTTGCTTCGCAATACGGAAAAAATCAAGCAATCGCGGGCAGCTTGGGAGTGATGGCAGCTTGGCTGGCTATTTTCGCAGCTTTGCAGCAGCAGCCGCAAATTCAAGCAATGAAAATTCTGGAAACTCCCGCAGCTAACGAGACGGCGCGTCAAACTTTATTAGCCAAGTCTGATATGATTCGATCGGGCTTAGTTAACGCCTATTTGTCTCCTTACCGCTACCTGAGCACTGTGGGAGAAAATGACCACATTTACTCGCTGTACAAAAATACTTTAAATCTGCCTGACCAAGCAGCTAAAAGCGTACAGAACAGCTATAATATTTTAATGTCGCCGTTTTTGTATCAAGGCTCGAGTTCCGATGTCAAAAAAGCCGAAAAACTTTACGCTGGATTCTTCGATACAGAAATTCAAAAAGGTGACACAGAAGCAGTAAAACACGCGGTGCAGTCAACATCTAACCGGGAAGAAGCTAAGGCTGGTTTGTTGAATGTCAATGAGGAAAAAGTATGGTTGGATTCCCAAGAAGTTACAGTCAAAGAAAACGGCGATTGGGCTGACGTTCAAATCTACGAAGTTTACAAAAATCAAACGCCCAACTTGCAAGAAGTATTTTATTACTTTTCTCTGCCGGAAAGCGCCGCAGTTACAGGAGTTTGGCTGGGCGATACTGGGGATTTGCAAAAGCGTTTTGCTTTTACTGTGTCGCCCAGAGGTGCCGCCCAGCAAGTTTACAACGAGCAGGTGAGAGAAAGGGTAGATCCGGCTTTGCTCGAACAAATTGGCCCGAAACAATATCGCTTGCGAGCTTTTCCTGTTCCGCCTAAACGAGAGTTTGCGGTTACTAACGGGCCAACGGAAATGCACCTTTGGCTGACTTACAAAGTCCTGCGACAAGCACAGGGTTGGGCGATGCCAATTTTGGCTGAAAAACGCAATATTTTTTGGAATCAAAATACTCGCCGAGTTATCGCTGGAAAGGAGATTAAATACAAGGGTAAGGAGGCCAAAGAAACTTGGCTTCCAGCATTTTTACCCGCAGTTGCAACGCCAAAAGCAATACCGCATTTAGCGAATTTACCCGGCAAAAATACTGTTTTTGCTCAGCCCCTGATTGATGTAAATTACTTTTTGCCAAACGTTAAAAAGTTGGCCTTGATCCTGGATACTTCTCGGAGTATGGCGACAGAAAAAAAAGAACTTAAGGAGACTTTTGATTGGTTGAAAAAGAATGTTTTAGCCACAAACAGTGTGGATTTATATGTGTCGAGTGCGGCGGGGATGCCGCCGAGGTTGGTGGAAAACATACGCAGTTTTGATGCGAAAAAGTTGACGTTTTACGGTACAATTCAACTTAAGGATATTCTGCAACAGTTTGCACGGTTGCGCGGCAATAGAAGTTATGATACTGTATTCTTGGTGAGCGATCGCCACAGTTACGAGTTATCGGACGATCGCAAAACCAGCGTTTCTCTAACTGCACCTTTATGGACAGTACATTTGGGAGGTTTGCCCCCTGGCTATGACGATGCTACTTTAAAGTTGATTCAAGATAGTGGCGGCGGAGTTTCTACCGATATCAAAGAAGCAATGCAGCGAGTGGCGACGATGGCGGCGTCGGGGAAATCTGTAGTTAATGTTGTTGATGGTTATGCTTGGAGTTATGCCAAAACTCCGAAGGTGGCTGCAGGGGTTCCGAAAATAACTAATGATGAAAATGAAGGTTTTAAACCGATAGCTGCGCGGCAGTTAATAACGGCACTCAGCAAGCAGAAAACTGCTAATCAATTGACTCAATTGGATGCGATGCACTCGCTTGCTAAAACTTTTAAAGTCGTCACGCCCTATTCTTCGATGATTGTGTTGGTTAATGACGAGCAAAGAGCGCAGCTAAAGGCGGCGGAAGGTAAAAACGATCGATTTGAACGCGAGGTAGAATCGGGTAAGGAGGAGTTGACGAAACCGAGCAATCCTTTGAATGTTTCGGGGGTTCCCGAACCGGAAGAATGGCTGCTTTTGATGGTTGGGGCGATCGGGCTTTTGGCGATTTTCCTCCGTCAGCGGCGCGCAAAAACGGTAAGTTGAAAAGCGCGCGCCCTGACTCAGAAACCGGGTTTCTTCCTCACTCGGGCGTGAGGATGCCTAAATTGTCGCAGAAACCCGGTTTCTTGGCCCTAGGGATTTAGAAACCGTTTGAAAAGCGCGCGCCCTGACTCAGAAACCGGGTTTCTTCCTCACTCGGGCGTGAGGATGCCTAAATTGTCGCAGAAACCCGGTTTCTTGGCCCTAGGGATTTAGAAACCGGGTTTCTTCCTCAATCGGGCGTGAGGATGCCTAATATCTGGACGGTTGCATCGTCAGGTGATTTAACCGGCGCTAGAACACAGAGTACACAGAGTCCGAGAATATATATCTGAATCATTCCGATGAAGAGAGGATTTGATATAAATTGTCGCAGAAACCGGGTTTCTTGGCTGGGCGCTGGTGATTCAGAAAACAAGTAAATTATGACTAATCGATATTGACAAAAACGATCTCGCCCTCAATTTTTACCGGATAAGATTCCAGCGAATCCGGTGAATTCAAACACTTACCAGTATCTAACTTAAACCTAAATTTGTGAAACGGACAGGTAATGAGCCCGTTATCAACCTTACCCATATCGATCGGATATTCTAAATGCGTGCAAGCATTGCGGTAACAAGTGACATTTGCGCCTTGGCGATTCAAAATCAGCGAAATATCCTCAACTTTTACCTTCACAATATCCCGTTCGGGAATCTGATTTAGCGCTGCTATCTCTACCCACATAAAAAATTATACTTTTCTATTTACTTATCCCATATTCTACGGATGAATCTGACTCAAAATCACCCTCAACCGATCGTAATCATCCTTCAACAAAACACTCAAATTCCTGCCCGCTTCCACCAACCAAGATCGATCGCGCATCCGCAACTGATAAATCTCCCGAATCGTCGCCGCCGCCAGCGCATCCACCGGCGCATTAGTCACCCCCAGCAGCGTCCTCAAAAAATCCAACTGTACCGTAAAATCAATCACCTCATCCGGTTCGCAACAATAAACCGCCTGGTGAATTTGCGGCGGGCGCGGCGGCAAATACTGATAAATTTTACCCCTCGACGGGCCGTTACCGTTGAACTTTTCCGGCGCAGTCTCAAACCCCACAATCGCCACTCGAAACTCGGTTTTGAGCATCGCAAAAATCTGCGGTTGTTCTTCCCGCAACTCTTCCAGCGACAAACCCAAAGCGCGAGCTCTGTGCACCGAGTCGATCGGGCTAGTCGTCGCGTAATAAACCACACCGTAGATTTGATTTTTTGACTCTTCATCCAGCGCCTTAACCCAACTTCCAAAAGGCGGCATCACCGGAAAACTCAAGTCATCCGGTTCCAAACATTGAGCCATAAATTCCGAAGTTGCCGTCTCGATTACCTCAGCAATGCGATCGGGATGGCGCTCTTTTGTAGCAAATTGGGGTAAAGGTAAACGCATAATTTTAGTTATTAGTTATTAGTTATTGGTTATTAGTTATTGGTTATTGGTTATTGGTTATTGGTTATTGTTATTGGTTATTAATTATTGGTCATTAGTCATTGGTTTTCTGTTACTTATTAACTATCGGTTTTTGAGCATTTCAATTGTCTACAAACAAACAATCTAACTGTGAGTGGGTGGGTCTCAAAGCACGTCCTGAATATACAATCTCAATGCGCGACAGCTTATTCCGTGAGTGTTCAGATTTTGGTTAGCTTACCAATTCCCAATTCTCAATTCTCTTCAGATTAATGACTAATGACCAATGACTAATGACCAATGGCTACTTCGTCCGACCAGCCGTAGCATCCACAAGTTCTAACTGCGACAGCCGAAACGAGATCAGCTTGTCCCAGTTGCCGCCTTCAAACAATACCGCGACTTTCCCGTCGGTAACTCGCTGGACAAGTCCTTGAAAGCCGTAGTAAATCTCGCCCTTATCTTTAACTCGAACTGCCGAACCTGGAAAAATCATAATTGTTTGAAAGTTAAGTTTGACTGTTTATAGTTTACTGTTTTTTGGCGATCGAGACTTGAGCCTAAAACCCAAGGCAGAACCTCCCTCATCTGCTTTCCCAAGAACATCCCCCGAAGGAGGCTAAAAGTTAGTTCGGGAGGCGCTGGGACTCAAGAAACCGGGTTTTTGATGAATCGGCAGGCTGCAACGAAGTAAACGTCACAAAAACCCGGTTTCTCGGCACCGATGCCTCCCCGACTAACTTTGTTAGGCTAAGGCTGCTACGGAAACCTTACCAGCAATCCTACCCGCGATCGCCCGCAACTCCCTCGCCGAAGCAGAATCCGGTTGTCCCACCACAATCGGCACACCGGAATCGCCACCTTCCCGCAGCGGAATTTCCAGCGGAATGCGGCCTAACAGCGGCACTCCCAACTCCGCAGCCGTCCTTTCCCCGCCACCGGAACCGAAAATATCATATTGCTTGTCAGGCATATCCGGCGGCACAAAATAGCTCATGTTTTCCACAATTCCCAATACCGAGACTCCCAACTGCTGGAACATCTTCAACCCCTTGCGGGAATCCAGCAAAGCCACCGTCTGCGGAGTCGTCACAATTACCACACCAGCCATCGGCACCGCTTGCGCCATTGTCAACTGTGCGTCTCCAGTACCCGGAGGCATATCGACAATCAGATAATCTAAATCGCCCCAATTCACTTGATAGAGGAACTGCCGGATGATCCCGTTCAACATCGGCCCGCGCCAAATTACAGGTTGGTCTTTGTCAATTAAAAACGCCATCGACACCAATTTGACACCGTAATTAAAGGCCGGTTCGAGGCTTTCCCCGCTTTTTCCGTCCCTAACCATCACTTTCGCGTCTCCCAAACCCAACATATTTGGGTCGTTGGGCCCGTAGATATCCGCATCCAACAAACCCACCTTCGCGCCGGTTTGCGCCAGCGCTACAGCCACGTTTACCGCTACCGTGCTTTTGCCAACGCCGCCTTTGCCGCTGGATATGGCGATAATATTTTTGACTCCTTCTATTCCTTGGCGATCGGTCACTCCCTTCTGTTGCGGCGTTTCGGCTGTCACCTCCACCGCCACTTTTTCGACTCCTGGCAACTTTTTGACCGCTTTTTGGCAATCTTCGACAATAAATTCTCGCAGCGGGCAAGCAGGCGTTGTCAGCACTAAAGTAAAACTGACTGTACCGCCGTCAATTTTAATGTTACGAATCATGTTCAATTCCACCAAACTTTTTTGCAGTTCGGGGTCTTGCACCGGTCGCAGGATCTCTAAAACTGAACTAATATCGAGTGTCTCGGGCATTGTGTTCTCCACCATAGCTCTGCAATTGGGTTAGCGAATTTTCGATCGCAATTTAAAGTATATTTTTGTTGCTATTTTTTAATGTATCTTCATTACGATCATTTGCAGACCTGCGGTGGCATAATTACAATGCCGACTGGATTGGGAAATCATCCCCCGTCTAAGACTCAAATCTGACAACAGAAATTCTTATGACAGTTTCTACCACACTTAAAACCAACTCTTCTGTGTTTTTGCCGCCCGCTGACTCTAGAGCTAGAGTCAGCCAATTTATGAAAACCCTACAAGATGAAATTTGTCAAGCCCTCGAACAGCTCGACGGTGGCAGCAAATTTAAGGAAGACTCTTGGGAACGCTCCGAAGGCGGGGGCGGACGTTCTCGCGTGATGCGCGAAGGCAATGTGTTTGAACAAGGCGGAGTTAATTTTTCCCAAGTTTGGGGCGAAAGTTTGCCGGCTTTGATTCTTGCGAAGCACCCAGAAGCGGCAGGTCACGATTTTTACGCGACTGGGACTTCGATGGTGCTGCACCCCCGCAATCCTTACTTGCCTACGGTTCACCTCAATTACCGCTATTTTGAGGCTGGGCCGATTTGGTGGTTTGGTGGCGGTGTCGATTTGACTCCTTATTACCCGTTGGCTGAGGATGCAGCTCATTTTCACAAAACTCTGAAAGCAGCTTGCGACAAACACCACTCGGACTATTACCAGACATTTAAACTCTGGTGCGACGAATATTTCTACCTGCCGCACCGCCAAGAAACTCGCGGTGTGGGCGGCCTGTTTTTTGACTACCAAAACGGTCAAGGCCCGCTTTACCGCGACCAGAATGTCAAAGGAAAAGCTGCTGAATACAGCAAGAATGCCGGGAACCCAGAACCCAGAAGCTGGGAGTCGCTGTTCGCCTTCGTACAGGACTGCGGCCGCGCATTTTTGCCGGCTTACACCCCAATTATAGAAAAGCACCGATCGAAAGAATACGGCGATCGCGAGCGCGATTTCCAACTTTACCGCCGCGGCCGCTACGTTGAATTTAACTTGGTGTACGATCGAGGCACAACCTTTGGCTTGCAGACCAACGGACGCACCGAATCGATTCTCATGTCCCTGCCACCTTTGGTACGCTGGGAGTATTGTTTCGAGCCAGAACCCAACTCTCCAGAAGCCGAACTCTACTCGAAGTTCTTAAAACCGCAAGATTGGGCGAATTGGATGCCTCAGCAGTCACCGACCTGAGTTAAACTACTGGGAAAGTAACCACCGCGATAAATAGTAATAAATTTGAGGGAAGGGTCAGTGATTCATATTGATCAAAAAACCCACACGCTATCTGACGGTACAACAGTTATCGTCTTAGCACCGACAGGACGGTTGGACATCACGACAGCTTGGCAATTCCGCCTCAAGTTGCAAGAGTGTATTTCCAAACTCAGCCGCCATGTCGTCGTGAATCTTGGTCAGGTAAACTTTATCGATAGTTCTGGCCTGACCTCATTGGTAGCCGGTATGCGCGATGCGGATAAAGTTAAGGGAAGTTTCCGCATTTGCAATGTTCATCCAGAAGCCAAACTGGTGTTTGAAGTCACCATGATGGATTCTGTGTTTGAAATCTTTGAAACGGAAGAAGAAGCTTTAGAGGGGGTGCCGCGCGCCAGTTGAGCGCTCCCGCTGGCATCGGTTGCGGCGTAAGGACAATTTAAGAAGACCGGGCGATTGAAATCGCGTCTACACCAACAAAACCGGCCTCCGCCGGTTGAAGAAGACCGGGCGATTGAAATCGCGTCTATACAAACAAAACCGGCCTCCGCCGGTTGAAGACAAAGGCGGTGAAAATTACGTCATCTTCTTCTTTAGTCCGCGGAGGCGGACGAAAGTTTTTGTAAACCTGGTTTCAACCGCCGTCCGATATTTGTTTTTGTAAACCTGGTTTCAACCGCCGTCTGAATTTTGTTTATCTAGACGCGGTTTCAACCGCCGTCTGATTTGCTCCCAAACCTATTGGCCAGTATCTCAGAAGCAAAATCCTGGCGCTTGACAAATCTCAAAGGGCCCATTAAAGCTCCCCAGATGGCCTTGCCTGTCGTGGGGCTTATTCCTTTGTCGTAGCTGAGAAATTCCTCCCCTGCTGCTTCAAATCCCAAGTCTACTTGGTAATTTTGCCCGCCGTAGGCAAAGCCGCAGTGAGTTCCCTCTGGCAGAGATGCCCGAAAACGATAGCGGTTTGAGGCTAAATTTTGCACCGCAACGGAGAGGGTGCAGCCAGGGAGGAATTCGATTTCCTCCCTGGTTAGTTTTTCTAACAAGTCGGGGTTGCTACCTGCTCCTTTGACGGCTGCAATATCCTTGAACATATAATACTGAGCTTCTATAAGTCCCGGCGCTGTCTTTGCGTGCCTCAGTTGCACGATGCGGGGGCGGTAGGGCTTGTCTAGTTCCAGAATGTTGGCTTGTTCGGCAAACAGGGCAATCCCAGGCTCGGAAAATATATCCGCAGGCAGGGGTCTTTGCCACAAACGAAGGTGGACGTACCAAGCCGGGTCTGCTAGCGCTTGTTCCCGGTTGTCAAATTCGCCCGCCATGTACTGGGCTAAAGCTATTAATTCAGGAGAAATTGTCATATTTGTTTGATTTTTCAGTATTTAGACTTGACATTCAGCATTTATTGTGGTATGGGTTGCCAGTTTTGGGCGGGCAAGTCAGAAGATTAGATTGGTGAGCGATCCCAGAAGAGCTATGATTGTAAAGATACTTGGGTTTGGCCCTGGTAGTGCGACAGTTTATTTGTGGCTGCCGATCGCGCGCAAAATCTTTTAAATAAAATTTTGCCTCGCTTGAGGGCTGGTACAAATAAAAAAAAACTGGCAATTTTTGTCAGCAAAGCTCATAGACTTTCACGACTTTACTCACGCGGCGCGCGCTGCTGCAAAATTATTTATCTATAAGACATCAGGTGAACAATAACCGTACAGTTTCAGATACTAAGCGAAGTTTCTATACGATTCACACTCGACCGATCAACTCAATTTACCGTCGGGTGGTGGAAGAGTTGATGGTAGAAATGCACTTGCTTTTGGCGAATGCCGATTTTCAATACGACCCGATTTATGCTTTGGGCGTGGTGACAGCTTTCGATCGATTCATGCTCGGGTACGCCCCTGAAGCAGACAGACTTTCGATTTTTAACGCTTTGTGTAAGTCCCTAGAAGACGATCCCGAACGCTACAAACAAGACGCTCAGCGCTTGGAAAGCATGGCGGGCAAACTTTCCGGGTCAGATTTGCTCTCGTGGCTCGATCGCTCCACCAGCTTTGAAGATACAGGAGATTTGCAAGCATCTTTAGGGGCGATCGCCAGCAACCCTCAATTTAAGTACAGTCGCTTGTTCGCGATCGGCTTGTTTTCGTTGTTAGAAAAAGCTGACCCCGAAATGGTAAAAGACCAAGAAACGCGAAACGGCGCGATCGCCAAAATCAGTGCGGCCTTGCACCTCCCTGAAGAAAAAGTTAGCAAAGATTTAGATTTGTACCGCAGCAATTTGGAAAAAATGGCCCAAGCGCGAATAGTGCTTCAAGATGTCATCCAAGCGGAACGGAAAAAACGGGAAAAGCGAGAGGCCAAAGTTACCGTCAGCCCCACGGCAGACTCTTCTGACAGCAACAATTAATCGTTGGAAAAAACAAGTCCTATCAATTCCAGTCGCACTCCTGGTGATGTTAACGGTTAACTGTTAACTGTTAACAGTTAACAGTGAATTTACTATTCCGATGAAGAGAGGATTTGATATTACATTGTGTCCGCTCAATGAACCGGACGCGCGATCGATCTGGGTTGCTCAAGAACTAGAAATCCCGCTTTCTCTCAAGAGAGCGGGATTGATTTAAGCAAGATAGAGTAGTTTGTTGTACTAAGGCTGCTGCTCAAAATTAGTGGCGTTAGCTTGCAGCCAAGTGCTTAGCTGTGAAAGAACTTCGTTTCCAGAAGACTTGCCCAAAGCTGTGGGGTTTGGGGTGTCTGGCCTGTCCAAGTTGCGGGCGATGGCTGCGTTGACTTCTTTGGAAATCAAATCGTGAAGTTGTTCTTTAGCCCTAGCTCTTTGAAAATGAGCTCCCTCTTCCGTCGTAGCATACAGAGGCGGCAGCCTATTTAAAGCATAAGCCGCAATATCTCCCACATCCAGACTCAGGTCAGTCTTCTCCTCAATCTCGGCCACCCTGGCGATCGCCTCACTGAGCACCAACTCTTCCATCACGTTGATGAACTGTTTGCGGGGCAGAACCACGACTTCCCCGGTTAACAACGAGCCCATCAGGCGATCGAGAGCCATGTACTCTTCGATCGACAATTCCGAAGCCGTGTTGCAGATCCGTCCCACCTCAGCTTCCATAGAGGGCGTTAAATAGCCGTCTTGCAAAGCCTGTTCAACAATTTTTTCAATACTCATATATGCTTCCCACTCAACGGCATCATTAATAGAGTTTTGTGAAGACGCTATTGTTAGCGTCTTGAGATTCGAGTTTTGAGGATTGAGTTGAGAATTTTTAGACAAATCCTAACTCAATACTGATAACCCATAACAGTTATCTAAACACCCTAGCCACAAACTTACCCCATAATTGACGGCTTTATTCGTCAAAACCCGTAAAAATTCCTACTCAATTCCCTTTGAGATTCGAGTTTTGAGGATTGAGTTGAGAATTTTTAGACAAATCCTAACTCAATACAGATAACCCATAACAGTTATCTAAACACCCCAGCCACAAACTTACCCTATAATTGACGGCTTTATTCGTCAAAACCCGTATAAATTCCTACTCAATTCCCTGAAGCCGCCAAGGTACGGGATCGACAGACTGCCCGTGCACGTAAAGTCCCCAGTGCAGGTGAGGGCCTGTCGCAGCTCCAGTTGACCCCAAAGCACCGATTACTTGACCGGCTTTGACGAAATCGCCTTCCTTGACATCAATTCGGCTGAGGTGCATCAAAATACTTGCTACCCCCTGACCGTGGTCGATACCAACGACATTCCCGTGGATTTTGAACCCTTGGGATTCGCGTCCCACCAGAGACACCCGACCTGCTGCGGGTGCGATTACAGGGGAACCGTAAGCACCGCCGTAATCCACGCCGCGGTGGTAGTAGTCTTTAGCAAATACTCCATTATAGTATCGCTGCACGCCGTAAATAGTGGTAACTTCTCCAGAGTTAGGGCGCAATAATTTGCCGTTCCAAAACTTTTCGGGTGTCACCAGTGCTTTAAATGCGTCTACGGGATCGAACTCCGCATCTGTACCTTCCTCGTCTTTACCCGGAGGTAGCCAGATGGACTGAGTGGGAAAATTTCGATCGCGCACTTGCACGTTCAACTTCTGTGTCTGTCCGTCACCTGCGACTTCTAAAACGCGGGCACCGGGTTTCTCTACCGGTGTCGTCGGTAACAGAGCCCGAAAGCGGCCGTTGCCCATTGGAAACGCGGGGTAGTTTTTCTGCTGTAAAGAAACTGTTGGAGTTTCCCCGCCGTTACCGTCAACCTGAATCATTACTGACAGCGTATCTCCCAGTTCGGGATTTTGTGGAGTGACTACTACCTGCAAAGCTTGCACCGGCAGGGCAAAACTCAGAAGGCCAGCAACAATAGGCGCGATCGAACTAGCGTAGCACTTACGCAAAAAACCCGGTTGCTTGGAAAATCGCTGCTGTTCCCTTGAGATGCTGGATGCAGAAACAGGGTTTTTTGCCTTGGCGTGCGTAACTTTTGTAGTGGTTAGCTGGTTTGCTTTCAACCCTTGCCCCTGTAAAATCCCACCTGCAACTATTTCCGCACTTACCTTGCTGTTGCCTCGATTCACCGTCGTTCTCATTGTTAGCTTTCCTTAAATTTTGTCAGCCAGATATTTTTGTTGGCTATACAGCTCAAATATTATAATATAAACAGAATTCGTTTTTGACAACTCAAATAAAACTTTACTTTAGCAAATGCGACAATCAAAACAACCAGCTAGCTATTGATTCAATTCACCGCACGCGACCTAATTTAATTCCAACCTATATCAATCATTAAGTTGTAAATTTTAGCTAGCAATAACAGCAATATATGGCAGTAATCCTCAAAATGAGGTATCGATCGAGCACTTCTTCAATCCCTGCATTCTCCAATTTCAAATCTTTACTAGAAAAGTATCCAATCTCAACTCCTCATTTTTTCGATCTCGTCCTAACATCTCCTAGGAATTTTCACGCGATTTGCGATAAAATTATTAGGATAAATTTTCTAATAAGCGCGTAAACTTGTTAAAAATAACTCAATTTATGCTTGCTTTAATTAGTTTTAATACTTGACCATAATTCTAGCCATAGGTTTGAGGTGAAGGCATGATAATGGGCAATCAAAAATAAAAAATATGGGTAATTGCTAGAGACTTAACTATCGTATAAAATACCCTATTTTTCCTTAAATTTTTAAATTTTTAAATTTTAAATTTATTCGGCAGATGAATCAACCGAGCTTGAACTTGGGTATAAAATTGCACTTTCTGCACGACGGTCGTCGGGCGATTGTATGGGTTTATGGATGAAATTAACGCGCCAAACACAGTCAACACATTAAACACTATAATATAACTTTACACTTTTTTGATAAACTTGTGCAAGAAGACTTCCGACTGATCGTTGACTTAGTTATAGTTCTCGCTGCTGCCGCAGCAGGAGGACTCTTTGCATCGCTGTTGCGACAGCCAGTAATCCTCGGATACCTCCTAGGAGGGATCGTAATTGGGCCCGCTGGTTTGGGGCTGATTAAAGAATTAATTCAGGTAGACACCCTCGCTGAATTCGGTGTTGCCTTTCTGTTGTTTGCTTTGGGAGTAGAGTTTTCCTTCGCCGAACTCCAGAAAGTTAAAGCAATTAGTCTGGGCGGGGGAGGCTTGCAAATTGTGCTGACGATCGCCTTTACAACTGCAATTTCCTTGGGCGTGGGCTGGGTAGAATCGCCCGCTCAAGGCGTGTTTTTAGGGTCGATTTTGTCGCTTTCCTCTACAGCAGTTGTACTCAAGTGCTTGATGGAACGCAACGAAAGCGGTACTTCCCACGGTCAAGTCATGCTGGGAATATTAGTAGTTCAAGACTTAGCATTGGGGCTGATGTTAGCAGTTTTGCCTGCTCTCAACGAGCCTGCAGAGGCGATCGGCATGACGGTAGCTTGGGCTCTGCTGCGGATCGGCTTATTTGCCGCTGGTGCTGTAGTTGCAGGCATTTGGATTGTCCCGCAATTGCTGCGCTATCTCGCGAAAACAGAAAGCCGAGAACTGTTTTTGCTGGGAGTTGTGGTTTTGGCTTTAGGTATTGCGCTGCTGACAGAATATTTGGGTTTCTCGATCGAGATGGGCGCATTTGTGGCGGGCTTAATGATTTCTGAGGTGGAATATGCCGACCAGACTCTAACTTACGTTGAGCCTTTGCGAGATATTTTTGCATCCTTATTTTTTGTCACCATCGGTATGTTAATCGACCCGATGTTTCTCTGGAGCCATCTAGAATTAATTCTGGGACTGGTATTTCTAGTATTTGTTGGCAAATTCTTGATAATCACGCCCCTCGTCCGACTATTTGGTTATCCGTTAAAAACAGCATTGATCGTAGGTTTGGGCTTAGCTCAAATCGGAGAATTTTCCTTTGTACTCGCTAGTTCCGGTCAAATGATGGGACTGGTTTCGCGAGAAGTTTATCTATTAATTTTAGGAACGACAGCAGTCACCTTGGTGCTGACTCCGTTTGTATTGAGAAGTGTGCCGCAATTATTGAATTGGGCGGAAAATTTCGGGCCTTTGCAGCGATATTTTGACGAAACATCTCAACCTGTGGAAATCGCAGAAAATTTGCCGGAACAAAATCATGTTGTGATTTGCGGCTACGGGCGAGTTGGCAGAAATTTAGTCAAAATACTGCAGGGCCGCAACTGTTCAATTGTGGTGATCGATGAGTCAGAAAGGAGAATTCAAGATTGCAGATTGCTAGGAATTCCCTACATTTACGGGAATGCTGCTAGCTTGCACGTTTTGGAATCTGCCGGGATCGAACGGGCTGCTTCAATGGCGATCGCCCTTCCCGATCCCATGAGCACTCGCTTGTGTCTGAAGCGGGCTTTAGAATTAGTTCCCGATTTGGATATTGTCGTCCAGGCCAACCAAGATAAAGACATCGAACTGCTTTATCAACTAGGGGCGTGGGAAGTTGTGCAGCCAGAGTTTGAGGCCAGTTTAGAACTGTCGGCCCACTTGCTCGGCGGCATAGGTGTCTCGCCAATGGCTATCGGGCGGGAAGTCCAGCAAATTCGCAGCAGCCGCTATCTGGAATTGCGGCCGGCGCGCGAACCTTTGGCGATTTCGCGGGATTTGAAGGTGGCGGTTCGAGATATGAACAGCGAGTGGTACAACTTGCCGCAGGGTTCTCCGATCGCCGGCATGACTCTGGAAGAAACTAATTTGCGGCAGTTGACAGGGGTCAGCGTAATGGCGATCGTCCGCAAAGATGGGGAGGAAATTGATTATCCCAACGGAAAGACAGCTTTGCAGTTGGGCGATCGAGTTTTTGTCGTGGGAGAACCGGAAGAACTCATCAGTTTTGAATTGCTGGCGAAGGGAGAAGTTTCTGTGCCGCACGGCGACAGTTCTTGTCAGTGGCTGAGGCTGCCACCAAAAAGCCCTTGGGCTGGCAAAAAACTGTCAGAGATAGATGTACTCGCCCAGTACGGCGTGCAAGTGCGGGCGATCCGCCGGGAAGGGAAATTTACTCGCTGGCCCGATGGAACTAGCAGTTTGCTAGAGGGCGATCGTTTGCTGCTGTGCGGCGGCTTCTACGAGCTCGGCTTGATGCAGCGGACGGCCTCGCCCCCGGTTCCGCAACCCGCCTTAAAGCTGCCTTTTGTCACGGCTCAAGTCAGCGAAAAGCTGTTTAGCGATTAGGCAGTTGGTAGTTGACAGGAAAGCCGTTGGTTGTTGACAGGAAAGCCCTTGGTAGTTGACAGGAAAGCAGTTGGTAGGAAAGCAGGAAAGCAGTTGGTAGGAAAGCAGGAAAGCAGGAAAGCAGGAAAGCAGTTGGCAGTTGTTAGTTGGCAGTTAACAGCTAACAGTCAACAGTCAACAGCTAACAGTTAACAGCTAACAATGCCCGATGCCCGATGCCCTGCGCGGGCCAATGCCCTGCGCGGGCCGATGCCCGATGCCCCATGCCCTGCGCGGGCCGATGCCCGATGCTTTTAGGCCCGATGCCCCATTCTCAACGGTTAGGTTTGATATAGGCAATTGTTGGTCGCGAGATCAGAATTTGTGTTTCTGAGGCATCTACGAGGCAAAGGCAGCTATGATCCTGCCAAAAAATTCTGCCGACTAGCAAGTCGCCGGTCGTGAGTTTGATTTCTACCTGTTCTTTGTCTTTGATGTAGCTTTGTATTAGGCGAATGCTGGGCAATCCGGTCTCAAATTCAGACATACTGGGAAATGGGTAAGTTAGTCATTAGTCATCAGTCATCAGTCATCAGTCATCAGTCATTAGATTTGTCCCCAAAAATATTCAAGAACGGGCGGGATGCCTGTTTCACAGGAATTATGGGGGAACTCTATTAATCGCCAACGGCAGACTCAGGACTAGGATGATACGGGGATGCCCAGTACCAATGACTAATGACTAATGACTAATGACTTTAGAAGTCTATCAACTAATCAGTTTTAACCAAAAGAGGTTTGTTTTTTATGCCGATCGAGTTTGCGAAGTATCACGGACTGGGCAATGATTTTATTCTGATTGACAACCGCCACTCCCCGGAACCGGTGATAACACCAGAACAAGCTGTCGAAATGTGCGATCGACATTTTGGCATTGGCGCAGACGGCGTGATTTTTGCTCTTCCGGGTCAAAACGGCACTGACTATACGATGCGGATTTTTAATTCCGACGGTTCGGAACCGGAAATGTGCGGCAATGGGATTCGCTGTTTGGCTAAGTTTATCGCCGATTTGGAATCGAAAGAAATTCACCCCCCCCAACCCCCCCTTGCTAAGGGGGGGAGTGAATCGAAGGAAATTGACCTCTCCCTTGCTAAGGGGGGGAGTGAATCTAAGAGTGAGTACCGGATTCACACCGGTGCGGGCGTTATTATCACCGAATTGCGATCGGACGGTCAAGTTAAGGTGGATATGGGAGTTCCCCGGCTGCTGGCTGCGGAAATTCCGACAACTTTGGCCGCACCGGATGCTAAAGCTATTGATGTCCCGATCGAGGTAGCGGGTAAATCTTGGTCTGTTACCTGTGTCAGCATGGGTAATCCTCACTGCATTACTTTTGTAGACGATGTTTCGGCTGTTGCTTTAGAAACTGTCGGGCCTGTATTCGAGCACCACCCAGCCTTCCCGCAACGCACAAATACTGAATTCATTCAAGTAATACGATCGGACTACGTAAAAATGCGGGTGTGGGAAAGAGGCGCAGGTGTTACTCTAGCTTGTGGGACTGGTGCTTGTGCTGCTGTGGTAGCTGGAGTGTTAGTCGCTAAGTGCGATCGGACAACTGCTGTTGAACTCCCCGGCGGCGTTTTGGAAATCGAATGGGCTGAAGTTTCTGGGCGGATTTACATGACCGGGCCGGCACAGCGAGTATTTACTGGTTGTATTAGTCTTTAGTCATCAGTCATCAGTCATTGGTCATTGGTCATTAGTCATCAGTCATCTATGGGTGGTTTAAGGAAGTTTTTTGTATAATTGACAAAAAAATCAAATTGGATAATTCAAAATTTTTCTTGAATTCTGACTAATGTCTTCCCCGTTGAGAACTAATTGGCTGCGGACTACTGACTAATGACTAAAATCTAAAATCTAAAATCTAAAATCTAAAATCTAAAATTTACTAGGTGGATGTGCATGGCTGGAGGTATTTATCTGATTCAGGACGACGACAGGCTGGTAGAAATGATGGAACAGCCCTACGATTCGGAAGACCAGTTACAAGATTTGCTAGTAACTTACCCGAATTTGATTGCGGGAGACCAAATCGATCGAGCGACGGCGCGCAGGTGGCTGTTAATTTCGCGGGAAGCAGCAGCGCCCACCGATGAGGAAACAGCCGTCCAGTGGTCGCTGGATCATTTATTTCTCGACCAAAATGCAGTTCCTACTTTGGTGGATGTCAGGCGAACTCCTAATGCCGAACTGCGGCAAAAAGTTTTGGGTCAGTCGATCGACTATGCTGCTAATGCGGTAGTTCACTGGCCAGTCGATTCAATTATTGCTCTGTTTGAAGCGAATTGTCGCGATCGGGGTCGCGATCCCGAACAGATTTTTGAAGAGTTTCTGGGCGCGGATGCTAATGAAGACCTATTTTGGCAGAAGGTTAAAACTAATTTGCAAGCGGGTAAAATTCGCTTAGTATTTGTCGCTGACGAGATTTCCGCTGAAATGCGCCGAGTTGTGGAATTTCTTAACGAACAAATGGACCCGGTTGAAGTTTTTGCACTGGAAATTAAGCAGTATGTAAGCGAAGACGGTTTGAAAACATTGGTTCCCAGAGTGATCGGCCAGACAGCCGAAGCACAGCAGAAAAAATCCAGCGCAACGCGCGAAAGAAGGCGCTGGGATGAATCGTCATTTTTTGCGGAAATCAAGGCTAGACGGGGCGCGGATGAGGCGCAAATGGCAAAAGCAATTTACCTTTGGGCGAAAAGTCAAGAACCCGAAGTTCAGATCCAGTGGGGAACGGGGGATGCCTACGGCGGTTTCGCCGCTCAATTGCCTCAAAGGGGAAGAAAACCCTATCAGTTATTCACTGTAGATATTGCTGGCAGAATGGAGATTTCTGCTGATAATTACGGTTCCCAGCCGCCGTTTAATGCGGAACAGAATTGGCTGGAATTGAGAAGTAAACTGAGTTCGATCGGTCTGTCGTTGCCTATAGAACCAGGTGAGAGAAGGTCGCCGAGTCTGGCTTTGTTTACTTTGCAAGATGAATCTGCCCTAAAGCAAGTTATCGAAACTTTTGATTGGATTACTAATGAAATAAAAAAAGCGTAGTTATTGGGAATTGGGATAGGGCATGGGGCATGGGCATTGGTGTCAACTTAAGCTTTTGGTCCACCAGTCCTCCCGCCCACCCTTCAGTCCGCCAGGGAATGAATTCCCTGTCTAATAGCTAAAGTCCTCTCAAAGAGGACTAATGAGTTCTTCAGTCCTCTTTGAGAGGACTTTAGCTTTGAGGCAGGGGTTTAAACCCCTGCCGGACTATCGGTTTGATGTTAAGTTGACACCAATAGGGCATGGGACGCAGTCTACTTACTTCACTTTCTTGAGAACCGCTATAAATGGTTTCAGAGAAAAGTTAAGAGGGTTGCAGGGGAAGTTGCGGTTAAAATAGCTCACCAAAACAAGTGGATTAAGTTTATGATAGTGTTTGAACTTTTGGCAAAACTTGTGGGAATTGAAGAGTCATTTGATTATATTGGTTTTTCGTCCGGGGAGGATAACGAACATTATTTTGTTATGCAAAGACATGAATTTCATAAAGAAGATGCTCTTCCTAACCTAGGGAGTGTCTACTCGGAGATAGACGATCAGTGTTGGGGAGAATATGGAGGAATTAAAGAAGTTACTTTAAACCGCGAACGCTTAATTGTTCATTTCGATCCTTCAAGACCCAACCCTCATATAAATTACGATGAGGTAAGAATTGCTTTTTCTGTAAATGATTCAGAATTTCAGAAGTTGCAGAACACCTTGCAGAAGATAATGCTGGGTTATGAGGATAGGTTGAATTTAATTAATTAGTCAATTGCGTCAAGATTGTACTTGAAAGTCAATGCCCAATTTCCATGCCCTATGCCCCATGCCCAATCCCTCCGCTTCGCTCCGCCCAATAACTAATATCGAATGTTTGCTTGTTTCAAACGCCGCAATGCTTCTCCCAGCCGATCGCAATCTGCAATCAAACTAATTCTCACATATCCTTCGCCACCAGGGCCGAAAGCATTGCCAGGAGTCACCACAACACCCGTTTCCTGCAAAACATTCAAAGCAAAATCAGTCGAACTCATGCCGCGACTACAGGGAACCCACAGATACATTGCCGCCAGAGGTTTCGGAATATTCCACCCTAATTCGGCCAGTCCTGCAACCATGAAATCGCGGCGAGTGCGGTAGCGTTCCTGTACTTCGTGCAAGTAACTGTCAGGCAATTGCAGCGCTGTTTCTGCTGCTGTTTGCAAGGCGGAAAATATACCGTAATCTAGGTTAGTTTTTAATGTCCGCAAACCTTGAATAATCTTGCTATTTCCTACTACAAAACCGACTCGCCAGCCGGCCATATTGTAGGTTTTGGACATGGTGTGAAATTCGACACCGATTTCTTTACCGCCGGGAATTTCTAATAAACTGGTCGGTTGATAGCCGTCAAAGGCTAATTCCGCATAGCACAAATCATGAACTAGCAAGATTTGATATTTGTGCGCGAAAGCAACAATATCTTTATAAAATTCGCGGGGTGCTGTTGCTCCCGTCGGATTGCTGGGATAATTGAAATAGAGGATTTTGGCTTGTTCGGCTACGCTGTCGGGAATGTCGGCTAAGTCAATTACCCAGTCGTTTTCTGGCTTGAGGATAATGTTGTGAACTTTTGCACCGGCGATAATCGGGCCGCGAAATAATACGGGATAAGCGGGACTCGGTACTAATACTAAGTCGCCGGGATTGATGTAGGCGATCGCAAAATGTGCTAAACCTTCTTTGGAACCCAACAAAGGTAATGCTTCGCTTTCTGGATCGAGTTCAACATTGTAGCGACGGCTGTACCATTTAGTAATAGTACGGCGGAAATTGGCAGTTCCTTCAAAGGGTGGATAGCCGTGATTTGCAGGATTTTGGATGGCTGCGACAGCGGCTTCTACTACTGGTTGAGGAGTGGCACCGTCGGGGTTTCCCATTCCTAAGTCTATTAAATCTAGTCCTTGTTCGCGGGCGCGGGCTTTGAGTTCGTCGAGACGGGCAAATACGTAGGGCGGTAGTGTTTGCAACCTGTCAGCAGGGCTAATCCAATCCAAAGTCATTTGTTTTTTGTCAGTTGTCAGTTTTCCTGGTTTGTAGTCAGGATTTCAGTCCTTTCTAGCACAATACGGTTTAGTTAAGTTAACAATGTTTATTCCCCGGAGATCCCCCTAAATCCCCCTTAAGAAGGGGGACTTTGAGAGCTTTCTTGTCCTCCCCTTAAGAAGGGGTGTGCCAGGGAGATCGGACTTAACGAAACCGTATTGCTTTCTAGCACGGTTTTTTCAGGATTTTAGTCCTTACTACAAAAGGTTTTAATGCTTGATTTTCAATTCTCCCACAGGTGCGGTAGTAGAAACCATCGCCGCCATTAATTGTTCGGGTACGACTTTAAACGGTAGTCTGTGGATGTCAGAGTCGGGATTGCAGGCTATGTCGGCGGCCTGCTGCAATTGTGTGAGACTAACGTCTCCGAGTCCTAGATTGTCTAAAGTTTGGGGCAATCCAATCTCGGCGTAGAATTTTAGCAGTTGCTGTCTGGCGCTAGCGGCAAGTTGATTGTTTTGCAGCATTTCTTCTAGTCGCAGTTGCACTAAGATGCCGTAGGCGACTTTTTCTCCGTGCAATGTGCCGTGACTTGCTAATAGATGAGTTAGGCCGTTGTGGACGGCGTGGGCGGCGACGGTGCGACATTGGGCTCCGCCGATGCCGCCAATTACTCCTGCTAGCAATACGGCTGCGTCTGTGACTTCTTGCCAGGTTTCGCTACCGGGTTCTTTGAGGGCGGCTGCTGATTTTTGGAATAATATATCGCGCAGTATTCTAGCTTGTTGGACGGCCGAAATTATCAAGGTTTGTTCGGAGTGTCCGCTGCTGACTGATGCTTCGTACCATTTGGCGATCGCATCTCCAATTCCTGCTACTAATGTCCGCTGCGGTGCGGTTTGAATTAAGCCGTAGTCGAGGATTAATAAGTCGGGACATCTGGCTAATGTGACATCGTATTGGAATGCACCTTGTTCGGAATAAATGTTAGAAAGGGCTGTCCAAGCGGCACAGGTGGCTGCTGATGTGGGTATGGTGGCGATCGGGATTTTGCACTGATGGGCGACGAGTTTGGCTGCGTCTAAGGCTTTGCCGCCGCCAACTCCGATGATGAAGTCGGCTTGATGGGTTTGGGCTGCTGCGCGGAGGGTTTCGAGGCCCCTTTCGCTGCAATCGTTGCCGTATTGTGTTTCGGCGGATTGTAACTGCTGCTGTTCGAGAGTTGGTTGCAGGTAGGGTTGGGCGGCCGCGAGGGAGTTGCTGCCGCCGACGATTAGCGGCCGCTTTCCGAAACGGGCGATCGCATCTCCGGCTTGTGCGATCGCCGATCGACCCCGCACTACACAGGCGGGAGCAATTGTCAAGGAATAAATTGCAGTTGGGGTGGCGGTTTTAGTGCTTTGGGTTTGAGTCATCGAACCACTGGATAAGTGACGAGAAGGTTGACGCTTTGCAGGATTGCTGGACTATCTAGAATAACTCTAACCCGTGTTGAGCGACTTGGTAAGTTTTGTAAAGTTTTTATTAACTATTGTGGTTGGGGTGGGCTGGGGGAGTTGGAGGGCGATCGGTATAATAAATTTACGGCCAAGCATTGGGGAGGCACGATCGCACTTTACGATACGCAAAAATCTACACCCCAAGCAGAAACAACGATAAAATATTAAGTTCAAAGCTTTCCACAGTTATCGTCCTAGGGAGTTTGATCCAGGTCTTGATGAGCGCGATCATTCCTCTGTATATGGTCAGTAGCAAAGATTTAAATCGTTACTTCTCCTGGAAAAGACAAAATTATTCCCATTAGCCTCAGTGGATTAAATTTGATATAAACAAAAGCACCGCCTAACAACACGCACCAACTACGGAGAGTTGAACTGTTGTGATGCAAAGGCGATCTGCGCCTGCCAAAGCTGCATCTCAGCTAAGCGTGATTGGCAGGCTAGTAAGTGGGTTCTGAGAAGTTTATTAGTGCTCAGTGTTTTTGCAACAGAGCCGATCGGGTTGCCTTAACTAGCTATCCCATCGAGTTAGGAATGCCGCGAAACTGGCACTTGAGTTTTATACTCGATTAACTTCCTCTATAAGTTGAGTAGCCATAGGGTGAAAGTGTAAGAGGGATGTGGTAATGAGAGTTGTCTTTGATTTCAAAGACAATTTCTACAAATGGGTAAAGGCTCTCGGTTCTCTTCTGATTGAAATAGCTTTTTGTGTCAAATTTCAACTTATAGGTTCCTTTGTTGTCGCTATTAGTCGGCAAAAAGTCTTTGATGCGCCCATTACTATCTGTCTCTTTTTTAGAAACTGTGCGCCACACATCATTTTTATCGAGTTGATAAAGTTCGATCGGTACTTGTGTCGCAGGTTGCCCAATCGAAACGTCCAAGATGTGGGTTGAGAGTTGATAGTTATCACTTTGTGCAAAAGCAGTAGTCTGAATTGTTATTACCATTATTAGAGTAATAACTGCCTTAATGATTGTCTTCATACTTTTTAGTTACCTTCGATTATTTACAAAAAATTGGGATTTCAACGAAATGAGGAGATGATATTCAAGCTAATTAACTCAACAAAGAGCGACACCGACAGAGAGCAAGTAGGGAGCATCCTACTTTTGTTTGTTATTCGCAAAATAACTTAACAACAGCCATTCATAGGGCGGTTCAACGATATAGGATATTTTCCTCTTTCAGGATTTAAAGAATGGGATGCTCCCATTATAAGTTAGCTGGATTCGCTTTTGGTTGAAATAATTATTCTAAATTATCTGTCAGTATTGTAACATTAAGCTATTCACCTCTAATTGCTGTAGTTCAGTCTATGAGACAACCACAAACTGTTAAAGCTTTGGAAAAGCTAGGACGGGTTCAACTCTCTAAGAGTTTTTTCATGCGTGAGTTTCTTTATTCAGAAATCTCTCAAATTGAAGGTATCCCTAACATTCCTAGTGACCCTGATTTGGCGATCGCAGCCGGAAAGAATTTGTGTGAGAGGGTGCTTGAACCAATTCAAGATGCGCTTGGTCGGATTAGTATCCGTTCAGCCTATCGTTCTTGTGCGGTGAACGCCAAAGGAGCAGAGAATAACAATCAGTACAGTTGTGCCAGTAATGAGTCCAACTATGCAGAACATATCTGGGATGTAAAAGATTCAGAGGGGTATATGGGAGCAACAGTATGTATTGTTGTTACATCATTCATCCCTTACTATGAACGCACTCAAGATTGGACAGCATTGGCATGGTGGATACATGACCATATTGATGCTTATGCAGGAATGACCTTTTTCCCAAAGTATGCAGCGTTCAACATTAGGTGGAGCGAGAAACCTAATGTTTCAAAAGTAATTGATAGCTACGTAGAAAACCCGCACACTGGTAAGAGAGGGTATCTGACAAAGGAAGGGATGGATAATTTCTCAGGTTCGCACGAGCAGTTTTACCAAGAGTTTATCGATCGCTGACTAACCATCACCCTTGAACCTCAATAGTATAACTGTAGCCCTGCTCCGAATCTTTGCATCGCCCGCCCTTTTCCCATATTCAAGAAAAACACAGCTATTCAAATCAGAAAAAATACGAAATGAGTAAGTAGTAAGACACAATTAATTACATAGAACTCTGGGATGCAAGCCTTGTCTAGTAAAGAATTAGCAAAAAATCAGTGTGTAATTAATTCTGTCCAATTACTTATCATGATCGAGTAAAATGTGCGCTCGCTCAAACTATAATAGAGGCAGGAAAAATTAAAAAGAGTTATGATTCCAGTCAAAGTTGCTCAACAGCAGTTACAGAATTTGATTGATGCGGTGAGCCAGTCGCATCAGCCTATTATTATTGCAGGACAGAGTACCAATGCCGTGTTGTTATCTGAAGCTGATTGGGCATCGGTGCAGGAAACATTGTATCTTCTCTCAGTTCCGGGAATGCGAGAATCGATTCGGGAAGGATTGGCGACACCGATTGAGGAATGCGATCCTCTTCGTTGGCGCAGCCCCCGCAGGGGCGGGCTTCGCTAACGGGAGTTAGAGTGGTGAGTAGGGATTTAGTTTACACCAAACAGGCACAGAAAGATACCCAAAAACAGGCTTCTAGTAATACCAAGCGTGAAAAATTATTGCTACCATACAAATTTGGGGCAGAGTGTAACGGAGGGTTGTTTAGGCAGCATATCAGTTTTAATTTTGAGTGTACTGTCCCCGAAGAGCGATCGATCCAACACTCGCGATCACAACAGCTCGCACTGTAAAGAAATTGTTTTTTTGCATTCATTGAGATGCTCTCGTTGTTTCCTTAAATATTATCGGTGCGTCACTATGAGATTTTCCGGCTTGTTTGGGTACGCTTGATGTATCCGCACCTACAAATACTTTTGGCTCAAAAAATGGTAAATGCTGTTTGCAAATTCCTCGATTATTTTGAATTAGGTTGTTAGTTGGATTTAAATTATTTCTCAAAATGGCAAATAAAAAAAATCTTAATGCGAAACGTCTCACCAAAAATCAGGTTCAGGAATTAATAGAATCTGAGGGGAGGCTCCATGAGGAGTTTACAAAATTCTTTGAGGAGACCTATAGCACGGGATACAAAGATCGGCCTCAAGTTTATGAGTTATCAAATGATAGATTTCTATTTGTTTTCGATCCCAAAGGATATTTGATTCCTGGTAAAGGAGATATTTACTCTAAAGAATCTTTTCTGCTAATGATTCGATGGACACAGAAGGTGAGGGATGACTATGCTAATAATCGCGGTAGTTCTGTAAGTCATTGGAGATATTTTTCAAAAAACAAAGCACGGCTTGTTAATAAAATTGATGAATTGATTAATCAGTTAACAATTTGTTTAGATATTTTGTATGAGGAATTGGATTATTCATACAAAAGTTTAGACATGGTATCTAGCAAAGCTGAAAGTTACGGGATTGAAAATATTCAAGCTGATTTATACGATAATCTAGTTGCCTATGTAGGAGAAGTTATACGGCGCAGGGTAAAAGGTGATTGGGTTGTTAAAGAAGATTATCCAGGTTGTGAATACCCTGTGATTGTAGTGAATAACGGCGTACTCATGCCTATTAATGTGGTGTGGCAAGAGCTAGGTAGGCTTGAATCAATAAATCTACGCAAAGAAGCTGCCAATGAAATACGACGATTTTCACTCAGATATCGGTAGACATCAAAGTTTACTAAATTCAGAGCCGTAGCGCTGCTTAACATTCATTATGATGTCTTTGAGTTGCTTTGTTTATCATCAACTTCTTGAGAGCGATCGCCCTTTTCCCATATCCTAGAAAAACACAGCTATTCAAATCATAAAAAACACAAAATTAGTATCGTAATCGAGTAAGATGTACGATAAAATAGCTAGTCATGATATATCAATTTGTGCAAACAATTAAACAGGCTACTAATTCTTCTATAACTGCTGCCGACACTTGGCCGAGACATTTAACAAATCGCTCACTAGCTACACTTCTAATTTGCAAAATATTACCTGCTGAGTCTGTATCTAACCCGTTTTATTCTGTTCACTGGATGGGAATCATGAAGGGTCGATTTTGAAATTTTGGCTGCCATTTTGCCACAGGAATGATAATCCTCATTGGAATAGAACTTAACATTTCAGAACTTATGATAACAGCCGGACGAGTTTTCTGAATTTCTTGGCCTCGGGTTGGATCTAGTTGTACTAGCCAAATCTCTCCTCGTTTCGAGTTAAGAGTCATATTCAGTCTCCCAGTCTTCGCTGTCGAGTACAGAAAATTCAGTTAATTCAGGATCGGTCAAAAAATCTTGGGCTGTGACAGCCATATATGGTGCTAGTATTTTATGGCGTTCTGCGATCGGCAATTTAGCAATTTCTGTGAAAGATAGCTTGAGTGGTGGCGGTTGTGTTAACAAACTGCTGTACTCATCACTTTCTTTTAATAAATCTTGTGTCTGGTGCAATTTGTGTACTAGAAATTGTGCAAAATCCAGCACTTCCTGCTGTTTATCTGTCGAAAGCATCCGCAGATTATCTAATAATATTTTTTCGATATCGAGTGTTTGTGTCATTGATTTTTACCTGCACATCGAGCGTGTTTTTGTAGGTGCGTACTCCACACTTTACCTGTTCTATTATATCAAATGTGCTTGCGTCAGCAGCCGATCGCCCTTTTGGATCGAGCTGAGATTTTGCAAAAGGTCTATTATGCCGACGGCTAACCATCGCCTTGAACCTCAATAGTATAACTGTAGCCCTGTTCAGTCAGAAACAGTTGGCGGTGTCGCGCAAAATCTTCCTCGCAAGTTTGTAGCGATACTAATGTATAAAAACTCGCAGTATGTCCGTCAGATTTGGGGCGGAGAATTCGTCCGAGGCGCTGCGCTTCTTCTTGGCGAGAACCATACTTTCCCGATACTTGAATCAACACGTCGGCATCGGGTAAATCGACGGCAAAATTGCCCACGCGAGATAGAATTAATCCGGGAATCTCTTTGTGACGGAATGCTTCGTAAAGCCGATCGCGCTCAACCTGTTTTGTCTTCCCCGTAATCAGCGGCAAATCGGTAACTCGGGCGATCGCATCCAACTGTTCCAGAAACTCACCAATAATTAAAATACGGTGCCCCGCTTCTTTTTGCAACAAACTTTGCACCACATCCAACTTACCCGGATTTTCCGCAGCAATCCGAAACTGATTGCGGCGGGGCGCTAGGGCATATTCCATTTTTTGGGCCTCATTTTGGGCGACGCGGATTTCGGTACAATTGGCTGTAGCAATAAATCCCTGTCCTTCCAATTCCCGCCAAGGTACGTCATAGCGCTTGGGGCCAATTAGCGTAAAAACATCGCCTTCCTTCCCGTCTTCGCGAATCAATGTCGCCGTCAAACCTAACCTGCGTCGCGCTTGTAAGTCGGCGGTAATCCGAAATATCGGTGCGGGTAATAGATGAACTTCATCATAAATAATCAGTCCCCAGGATTGCGCGTTAAATAACTCGAAATGCGGGAATTCATCATCTTTAGTCGATCGATAACTGAGCATTTGGTAAGTCGAGAGAGTTACAGAAGCCGTTTTTTTGCTGTTGCTGCTGTACTCGGCGATCGCATCTTCAGTTAAACTCGTTTTGTCTAATATTTCCCTGCGCCACTGGTGCACAGAAGTCAAACTGCTGGTGAGGATGAGAGTCTTTTGCTTTACCAAACTCATCGCTAACATCCCGACTATGGTTTTACCAGCCCCGCAGGGTAGGACGATCGTACCGCTGCCGCCTCTAACCTCTCCGCTCTGATAGAATGCTTCTACTGCTTCTTTTTGATAGGCACGCAAATTAAAGGGTAAATCGCTTCCTAAAGTGCGATCGCGCAACGCAATTGCTAACTCGGCACCTTCGACATATCCAGCTAAATCTTCCGCCGGATAACCCACTGCTAGCAAAGCTTGTTTGAGTACACCGCGATTCCCGGCATCGACTTGAAAGCAAAGATCCGAAATCCGCTTACCTAACAGCGGTTTTACGCGCTCATCCCGCACTAGCAACTCCGTCAGCGGGCGATCGGCAATCCGCAGTTGTAAATCGGGATTTTCCGCATCAATCCTTTCAATTACCGTCAATCCGTAGCGCGTACCAAGCAGTTCGATTTCCTGCGCTACCGACTCAGGAATATCATATTTGGCATACTTTCGCAAAGCTGCGATCATCAATTCCACTAACATTCCCGCCGCCCGCGCATTCCACACGCTTAAGGGCGTGATCCGATAGGTGTGGATGTGTTCGGGACTTTTGATTAATTCGGCAAAGGGGGCGATCGCTTCTCGCGCTTTTTGTGCTGTTGGGGCGTGAACTTCTAGTAAAATTGAGCGATCGCTCTGTACGATTAAAGCATTTTCAGCAACATAACTCATAATTGACAGTTGACAGTTGACAGTTGACAGTTGACAGTTGACAGTTGGCAGTTGACAGTTGGCAGTTGATAGTTGATAGTTGACAGTTGGCAGTTGATAGTTGATGGAAGGAAGAGGGAAGAGGGAAGAAGGAAGAGAAATGTTTGGTTTATTTGCTCCAGTCTATGTCAAAGGTGCGTCGCGATCGAGATTGTCGATCTTTTTAGGGATTTATCGCCCGCGACGCACCCTACAAATACTTAACAAGGGGGGGACAAGATTATTCTCAAAGTCCCCCTTCTTAAGGGGGATTTAGGGGGATCTGGACTCAGCTATAAACAAAAGATACAAAGGTTTTCGGGCGATTGTTGACACTAATATAGCAGTTCTCAGAAAGATGAGGAGAGCCTCATGCCCTATGCCCTATGCCCTATGCCCTATGCCCTTCGCGTACCTCACCTTTTTGAGAAAGGCTATAATATCAGGTGTATTATTTATCACTCTGCGGTAAAACATAGCCCATTTGCCGCAGGGCGCTGCGAAATTTAGTTTCCTGGCCCAATGGAACGGCTAAAGTGCGATCGCCCGCCAACTGACAAAACTTTTTAGTACGGGAATCATTCGCAATCAGCAATGCTAAATGGGCGGTAGTACATTCGATCAACCTGACACTACCTATATCTTGCACGCTATTCGATCGCTCTGTAACATCCGTTAGAAATTGCTGCACAGTTTGCGGTAGCGGTTCAATACTTCTGGCGTTCAAAAACTCTGTAAACTCTGCTAATGGATATCCGTTTTCAATAGCTGCGAAGATTTTTGGGCGATCGAGTCGCCACACAACATCCGACACCTTTTTAGTATAGATATCCAGGACGATCGCATCAGATGTCTCGACACCCTCTCCCGCCGCAATAATTTCAAGATTCGGCAATACCCTGAGCGTTTGACGAATCTCAATTACTGGCGGAGTATACTGATCCGTCAAGCCCAAACAATAAGCCCCCAAACTCGTCAAGCGAAAATATACCAAGCCATCATAACGACTCAGGAATTCCATATAGTCGGTTCCCCAAAGATAGTCATAATCACTTGGTATGAGGAACGGATCGACGTATGCAACATCAATTATGCCCAAAGTAGCAGCATACTCAAACAAAAAACAGCGCATATATCGTTCTTCCAGAATCGGCCAACTATGGCCATCCAATTCTGATAAGCTTCCATACCCAGCTTCACCAATATACAGATAATAGGGTTCCTCAGTCACATCAAAGCTATGGCCCGTTGCGACTAGATATTTACTAAAATCATGAAATAAAATCCACTTACCCACAGGACATTCTGCGAGCACAGAGGCGATCGCATCTCTGCGCCACGCCACATCCGTCATCCCATTTGCGCCCCTCCCAGTTTGTCCTTTGATCGCATCAATGCGGCGAAATTCATCAAAGATTTTTGTCTTTAACCAGCGCTTCCATGCTGTTTGTAAACCTTTGGCGGGTGATTCTTGTAAAGCTTTCTGTCCCGCTTTCGTCAAAACTAGCTTTTTGCCCGATCGTTCCGCGAACTTGCTCCCTTGCGCTATCATTATCCAAGCAAAGGGCTTGATGCTACCGAGTTCAGCGAATACTTCATCATCATAGTCGCTATCCTTGGCTAGGGTAATTTGACGCTGTTCCTCATTATAAAAATCACCGCCTAGCAATATAGAGGCGATCGCTTTTACACTTCCAGCACTAGGTAAAGCAGTTTTCTCGCTAACAGTAACTTTTCCCGACTGAATTAAACGCAAAACAGCCGCTAAATCCTTGGTAGCTGTCAACTGTGTTTCACAAGAAGTCAAGGGAATATCGTATTCTTCTATATCTTTTTCCCTTGTACTGTAGCTATATCTTTGGACGCTGAGTTTAACATGATTTTTTACTGTTTCACCACTATGATCCAAGGTCGCTTTTTTTGGCTTTGGCACGAATTTTAGCAATATTTCTTGTAGATCGTAAGGAATCTGGTTGCCATAAATAAACAAGCATAACAGTGATGGTTCTCTGTTAGTTCCATAGCGATCGATTGTTCCAAAATTTGCTGATTCTCCGTATTTTGCCCTAAATATTTCAGGAAAATAATAGCCATCCTCCCCATGTATAACTTCAGCTACAGCCGCTTTTTGGAGGTCGTCTAATTGCGCCCACAGTTTCCGAAGGTTCTCTCCTAGCAATTGCGATTTAATTCCATCAACAAGATCCGCTTTACGGGTTAATTTACGAGGATCGGGTAATAATGCTTTGAGCTTTTTTAAATCGTCAACAATTATTCCTTCTAATGCCTGTTGGAGGCTGATAACGTTATCTATGCTTGGGTAACGCGACATAATGTTTGATAGTGCGCCCGCTTCAAAATTGTTTTGGCAACCCAAATATAACAACTTTACGAGATACGGAACTTTAACTTTTGTTACAAAATCAAGAACTTTAATTCAACAGTTACGGTACGATGAACCGCAACCGTACATAGGTTATTTGTTGTGATTTTTTAGATCATATTTGCCACCCTAAAATTACCGGGTTCAATAGTCGTCATTTAGTCCTTCTTGAGTTTCTCATATCTTTGCTTTTAATCGTTGGAATTTTGCTGCTTTCTTCTGCCAAACAAACCCGACATACTTAAACCTGTCACCAGCAAGCCAAGCATTCCCAATCCATTTAAAATCGGGTAAATTGCTTGCAGGTGAAAAATTTCACCTGTATGAATTTTCAACAATAATCTTGATGAAATTCCTGTGCTAATCGGCCACTCCCTGCCCATCGTTGCTGCCATTCCAGTCAATACCGTGAGGGTAATTGGTAAAAAAACAATTGTGGCTAGAATGCGGTGGTACTTGCGAAATGCTTTTTTCATAACGGTTGAAAACTTATAAATACTCAACTTATATATAGCGGTTCTCAAAAAGTGAGGTATGCCCACGGCGGCCTATGCCCACGGCGGCCTATGCCCTATGTTCTATCCCGGATAGTACCTCATATGGGAGCACAGAAAGGCTATAATGATGGAGCATTGAGTGTTTGTTTCTGAGCAATTACGGCGAACGCCGCACTAGAAACAAACACTCAAATTAGCATTTAAATCTAGGACTTAGGAATGCTAGCGATGGTCTTTTCTAGCGACTGCAATTGAGCCAGCACTAGGTCTTTGCTGGGCTTACCTTTTTTGAGTTCGTCTGTTACTTTCTCTGTAGTTTGTTCAACGGTATCGTAGCTTTTAGG
The DNA here is from genome assembly GCF_963890365.1 of Tychonema sp. LEGE 07196. NCBI lineage: Bacteria > Bacillati > Cyanobacteriota > Cyanophyceae > Oscillatoriales > Microcoleaceae > Tychonema > Tychonema sp. LEGE 07196. The sequence continues at coordinate 70,220 of NZ_CAWPRX010000113.1, forward strand.
TTCCTTAGCTTTGATGCCATCTTCGACTTTCTTCCAGGAAGTCTCAAACTTGTCAAATTCGGTTTTAGCTTTAACGAAATCACCAGCGTCAACTGCTGCTTTGGTATTAGTAACTACACTCATTAACTCTGGATAGTTAGCAGTAGATGCTGGTTTCTCAGATGTGGTGACAGTGGTAGTCGTAGAAGTAACCGGTGGAGGTGAGGTTGGCGGAGTGGATGCTTCTTGCTTCTCGCCGCAACCAGCTAAAGCTACAAGGGTGACGGCACTGAGGACAAGGATTTGATTGAAACGAGCCATGAAAACTCCTCAAAAATTAATACTACAATCTATTTTGTCACAAAAACCGCAGATCGATCGCTAAAATCATCTGCAATTCCTGCAATTAATCGCAGTTAGCAGCCAGCCCAAGAGGATCGTGCTCCTAGCGCTGTCATCTTCGAGACGGGGCGGGGGTTACAGAAACCGAGTTTCGGGAATTTAGGTGATGCGATACCTGACAGGATTTAACAACCTCAAGGAAACATCGAAATATTAGTGTATCGAAACTGATAAAGTGTAACTTGCACCGCCTCGTTCTGTACCGACGACTATCTGATATTTTCCCGTCTGGGGCAATTCTCCCGACCAGCTTCTTTTTTCTTCAGCTAAGGGGTTTGTATTTGGATCGATCACCTTAAAAACAGCATTTCCTTCTACTGATTGGATCTCTAGATTCATTCTTTGACCTTGTTTGGCCCTAATCAAATAAATCATGACTTCGCCCCGGGCTACTCCTCCTTTTACTTCGCCTGAACTAGCACCTCTTTTAAACTTAATTTGCTGCTGTCGCTGAGCCATTAAAATCGCCGATTGTTTCGGGATTGCTGTGGAGGGGACAATGCTGGAGATAGCGTTTACTGAAGCCGGAAAAATTGCAGAGGCACTTAAACCGAGCATTAAAATATTTAGCTTTTTGAAAGTTTTTGCTGGTTTGTTCATGGGAGTTTCACTCTTAGCGTGATATCAATTCCGGTTGCACTCATACATGATGTTAACAGTCAAAAGTCAACAGTCAAAAGTCAACAGTGAATGTACTATTCCGATGAAAATAGAATTTGATAGAAAATGATTCATTTGTACAATTATAGCTAAACATTTGTGTCGGCGCGCGATCGCCCTTGCAGAACAATTTTAGCTTTTTGTAAACTGCCCTTTCGGCCTCGCCCTCGCCCCAGACTTGATTTGAGATTCTAGATTGGAGATTCAACCCTAGGATGTGGGATAATTTTGGGCGAAAGGGAACCAGATCCTATTTGGTTGATTCACAACGATCAGATTTGGTTTGTAGTGTGGACTGAAGTCCGTTCTCCGGCGGCAGACTTAAATCCGCACGCGCGATCCATTTTTGTTATGGTAATCGCTGGACATGATATTACACATTACTCTCCAGTCGCCAGCGGGTGCGGTAAAATAAAAACACCCAGAACACGCAGTTACAAAAAAATTGTATACTTCCTAATTATCACAAACCAAACGATATGACGCAACAGCCAACCATTACCTACCGCACCGAAAGCGACTCAATGGGAGACAAACAAATCCCATCTACCGTTTACTACGGCATTCAAACTCTGCGCGCCGTTGAAAATTTTCCAATTAGCGGTATCAAACCTTTATCAACTTATGTAGATGCTTGCGTTTTAATTAAAAAAGCTGCGGCGATAGCCAACGGTAAACTCGGCTGTATTCCTGAAGATATCAGCCAAGCACTGATCCAAGCTGCTGATGAAGTTTTAGCAGGAAATTTGCGCGATCAATTTGTAGTTGATGTCTACCAAGCAGGCGCGGGAACTTCTCACCACATGAACGTTAATGAAGTTCTTTCCAATCGCGCTTTGGAAATTATGGGCGATGAAAAAGGCAACTACAAGCGCGTCAGCCCCAACGATCATGTAAACTACGGTCAATCAACCAATGATGTGATTCCGACGGCGATTCGGATCGGGGGATTGTTGGCCTTAGAAAAAACTCTATTTCCGGCTTTATCTGAGGCTGTAGTTGCCCTCGAATATAAAGCAGAAGAATTCAAAAATATTGTTAAATCTGGCCGCACTCATATGCAAGATGCTGTGCCGGTTCGACTCGGCGACACCTTCGGCGCTTGGGCGCAAATTCTCAGGGAACATACCTTGAGAATTGACAGGGCATCCGATGATTTAACTTCCCTGGGATTGGGGGGAAGCGCCGCTGGAACAGGCTTAAATACTCACCCTGAATACTGTCAAAAAGTTGCTGAAATTCTCTCAGAATTAATCGACCACCCCCTGAAACCAGCAAGGCATTTAATGGCAGCTATGCAGAGTATGGCACCGTTTGTAAATGTCTCTGGTGCGCTGCGAAATCTCGCTCAGGATTGTGTTAAAATGTCCCATGACTTGCGTTTGATGGACTCTGGTCCAAAAACGGGTTTCAAGGAAATTCAACTGCCTCCGGTGCAACCTGGTTCGTCAATTATGCCTGGAAAATACAATCCTGTGATGGCAGAAATGACTTCGATGGTGTGTTTTCAAGTTATGGGTTACGATAGCGCGATCGCCCTTGCAGCCCAAGCGGGACAATTAGAATTGAACGTGATGATGCCCTTAATCGCCTACAATTTGATTCACAGCATCGAAATTTTGGGCAATACCATCAGCGCGCTGAGCACAAAATGCCTCGAAAAAATTGAAGCAAAGGGCGATCGGTGTCTCGCTTACGCAGAAGGCAGTCTCGCCCTCGTTACCGCCCTCAACACTCACATCGGCTATCTCAATGCCGCCGCCGTCGCCAAAGAATCTCTCGAAACCGGCAAATCTTTGCGGCAAATTGTCCTAGAACGCGGTTTAATGAGTGAAGAAGACTTGGCAAAAGTTCTAGATTTAGAGAAAATGAGTGCGATGCCAACATCATCTGCTAATGCTTAGCCACAAGATGGCAGTATTCTTTCAGAGTCTCAAGTTTAGGAGCAAAATTTATGCGCGCAGGTTCCTTTGGCCAATTAACTCAAGATAAAGAGAACACAACTCAAGTGACATTTCATTATGTGGAAGGTCACACGGAAACCTTTACAATCCCTATCCCGGCATCAGAATTTCAAGAGGAAGTGCTGCAGTTGTTAAATCAACCTTGGTTGACTTTTCATTTAGTCGATCAAACGGTTTTTATCTGCACTGCCCGGTTGATAAAAGTGGAAATTAAACCTGCTATCCCGGAACTTCAGGGCCAAGGAATTTTTTCTAATTCTATGCGAGTTAGTACGATGCAGCGGGCTGCTTCTGGCAGATTGCCGATGAATACTTAAACTTGGTTGGCGGTAATGGGTAATTCGTAAGTTGTTTTGCATTTAAGTTGGATGTTGGAACGGCCTCCGAAAGTGCCGATTCCACAATGTTTTTATTGATTTTTGAGGCACAATTTAAACGTAGAACAGCTTAATGGGTAATGGGTAATTGGTAATTGGTAATCACTAAGCGAAAACATATCAATAATCCATTCCTCCTCCCAATTCCCTGTTTTGCCAATGCCCTGTTTTGCCAATGCCCTGCGCGGGCCAATTCCCAATGCTCAATTCCCCCCATTACCCATTATGTCTGCTGTTAGTTTAATTAAGGCAAATTCATACGATCGCCAAATCCTGCAAACATCTGTAGAAAATTTGCTCGCACCCCTGGGCGGAATGTCGGCTTTTGTCAAATCGGGCGATCGGGTTTTACTCAAACCCAATCTCCTCACCGGTTCTCGCCCCACCAAAGAATGCGTCACCCGGCCGGAATTGGTTTACTGCGTGGCGAAAATGGTCATAGAAGCTGGCGGAAAACCGTTCTTAGGTGACAGTCCGGCTTTTGGCAGCGCGATGGGCGTAGCCAAAGCCAACGGTTATTTGCCGCTGTTGGAAGAATTGAATTTGCCAGTAGTTGAGTTTCAAGGAAAACGCTACGAAACTGTCAGCAAAGATTTCAACCATCTCCGAATTTGCAAAGAAGCAATGGAAGCTGATGTCGTAATTAATATTCCCAAACTCAAATCTCACGTACAATTAACCGTGACAATGGGGGTGAAAAATTTGTTCGGCTGCGTCCCCGGCAAAATGAAGGCTTGGTGGCACATGGAAGCTGGCAAAGATAGCGCCAGATTCGGTCAAATGCTGGTAGAAACAGCCAGGGCAATTAACCCAAATTTGACGATTTTGGATGGAATTATCGGTCACGAAGGTAACGGGCCAAGCGGTGGCGAACCTAAGTTTTTGGGGATTTTGGGCGCGTCGAGTGATGTGTTTGCGCTGGACAGAACTTTAGTGGAAATCATTAATGTCGATCCGGCGCTGGTTCCGACTGTAGCTGCGGCGATGAGATTGGGACTTTGCTCGAATTTAGAGGATCTGGATTTTCCGCTGTCGCACCCGGAGACTCTCAAGGTTTTGGATTGGAAGTTGCCAGAAAGCATGATCCCGATCGACTTTGGTATGCCTCGCGTGATTAAGTCAGCGTTCAAACACCTTTATATCCGCTTCATTAAAGAACAGTTCAGCCCCAACACTTCGCACTAGCAAACAGAGAAAGCGCGGTAAGGTGCGCTGGGGGCGCACCCACAGAAAGTCTGGTGCCGTCCACTCTACATATCGCAGTGCGATCGCAAGATCGGGTATCAATCCCCCCAT